>JAGCOI010000224.1 GCA_017645485.1 Alphaproteobacteria bacterium
AACAACACGCACCGTTTTATCGATTTGTTGCGATTCCGTTGCAGATGCTGTTTGCTCACGAGGCAAAATCGTAAACACGCCCTGATTGGCATATTTAATATGGCCGACTTTGCTTTGCGAACTTTGAGCAAATTGTGCTGCCGCTTCTTTGGCATTTTCGGTTGCCTGCTTCAACATTTTCGGTTTAATATTATTTAATTTTGTAAACAGATATGAAACCGGCGAACCGTAATCCGAATTAAAGATAATACCTTTGGCCACCAAATCACCGGATTTATTAAGTGTAGATGCGACCAAATCAACCTGATTTGATTTTACGGTAATGGTTTGATTTAAAATAAAACGCACATTGTTTTCATACGAACTCCGATAAGGATTCGCATTCAAATCATTTGTTTCCAAACGTCCGATTGTTATTTCGTTTTCATTAAACCCGTTATCAATTAAAAAGGCTTTAATTATTTGCGTTTGATTTGAAATTTGTTTTTGTGCCTCAATATAATCATTACCGGTTACAACATATTTCATTTCCCAAATAGCCAAATCCGCCTTCACATCCATTTCGGCCAAACCTTTCACCACAACGCTGTTGGCATTCATTTTTGCCTGATAATAAAAACAGCCTGCAAAAAAACCGGCTAATGTAATACCGACTGCCAAAATAACAAAACCGAAGAAAGGCTTTGAAACATACCCTTTTTGTCTGTGCCCGCCAAAACGATGAAAGCGAGACTGCTCTCTTAAGTCATTTGTTTTTGCATCATGTAAATTTTCAATTTTCGGCATTTTTTTTACCTTTCATAAAATTTATCAACCGTGTCAATTATAACCACTAAAACATCACTGTCAAGACAAGAGCCTTATTTCATCTTAAAAAAGCGGCATTTAAAATCCGTGCCGCTTTTTTTGTTTTTAGTGACGATGTCCGCTGTTGTGGGTAATACGCGCAGCCGGATTGTGTTTTTTATGATGCGGGGCAGGTGCCGGCGCATAATGTTTTTTATTGTGATGAATTTTAAATCCGTCAAATAACAATGCCCCGACAACAGCCGTCGTCACTCCGGCCACAATTGCCGAACCCGTTGAATAACTGTCGTAATAATAAGTATTATTTACTTGCGGCACGGCACGTACCACACTCACCGTTTGAGCAGGTGTACTTGTCACGAGCGTCGGTTGAATAATCGTGGCAGATGAACTTGTTGTCATCTGTTGTTTAACAATACCGTTATCATCAATCACGATAATTGTTTCAGCTTTGGCATTTGCTATACTCACTAAAAACAGAGCCGTTAATAAAATTTTTTTCATTTGTAAACCTCATCTAGAAAATATTTTTTTAACCAACAAACCATATAACGAAAAAAAATCTTAAAATGTTCATTATTTATTTGCTTTTTTAACGAATAATCATTACATTCGTACAATGTAATATGTTTTAACTTTTTATGGAGGCTCCTATACCAGCAGAAAACACCAATGCGCCAATACGCGACAATGACGGACCGCGCATTAACGAAGATATCAAAGCAAAACAAGTTCGTTTAATTGATGAAACAGGTCAAAACAGAGGCGTTGTGTCCATTAAAGAGGCACTTGCGATTGCCGATAACGCCGGCCTTGATTTGATAGAAATTTCCCCTCAAACAAATCCGCCTGTTTGTAAAGTTTTAGATTTCGGTAAATATAAGTACGAAATTCAAAAGCGCAAAAACGAAGCGAAGAAAAATCAAAAAGTGGTCAACATTAAAGAATTAAAACTCAGACCGGCAATAGATGTTCATGATTATGAAGTTAAATTAAAACAAGCCAAAAAGTTTTTAAGCCAAGGCGATAAGGTTAAATTTACAATGCGCTACAAAGGCCGCGAACTCAGCGCAAATAATATGGGTAAAGAAATTTTAGATAAAATCGTTGAAGATTTGGATACCGTCGGTAAAGTGGATTCAGCCGCAAAACTCGAAGGTAAACAAATGTCTATGATTATTTCACCGTTGTAGTTGTTAAAAATAAAAAAATGTCGGGAACACCGACATTTTTTTATTTCTTAAAGCCTTATAGATTTTAACGTCCGCGTTCAACAGAAGTTTTAACGGGCATTACTTTAGCAGCTTCTTCTCTTGCCTTTTCTTCGGCAACTTCTTTTTCGGCAATTTCCCTAAACTCGCTGACATGAAGACCGGAGTGCTTATCAGGCAACGTCAAAACGGTCGTCTCCATACGCCGTAAAGGTTCATTGATTTGTTTAACACCGGTATCAGCCGCTCTCCAGAGCAATTGGTCGGTCAACAGGTGTCCCGCAACTTTTGTACCGCTCTTGAGGTTATCTTTAATAATGCCTATAATGGCACGTTCCGTTTGTTTGACTTGTCTGGTATAAAGCAAATCATAAATCATCATATAATCTGCTTTATTCAAATCTTTAATCAGCTTACCCGAAATTGATGCCAACGCATGTTTTTCTTCCTCCGTAATACGCGGCGCAATGGCATTTCCTTTTTTATCTTTCATCGGATTTTTCATCAATTCATCCAAGCGTGCGCCGAGTGAAACGTCAAGCGCATGTGTTTTATCAATTTCAAGGCCGAGAACAATATCATATGTACGAGATAATGTATTCATAGCTGCTATGGTTGTTGCCGCACCGGTGCGCGTATCAACGCCGCCTTCCATAACAAGATTATTAACTTTTGCAAGCAAACCATCAGCCGTATTGTAAGAATCTCTAAAGTTCTTAAATTTCTTCTCAAATTCGGCTTTTTTGAGCAAATCATACTGATTTTCACGTTTCTGAACCGCCATGTTTCTGCAACTCTTAATATATTCCTGATCGCTGATGGAAAGTGTTTTACCCTTTTTGGCCGTATCCTCTTCCCATTGATCCATCAAACGCTCAACAAAAGTCGCATACTCTTCGGTTGAAAGTTTGTCTTCCGCTTTTGAAAGCATGGTCTTAACCTTGCTCTTGGCAAGAGATATACCCTCAGGTATCACACCTTTTTCGGAACAGGCAATCAACCAAACCATTCTGTCGTCTTCGGGAATATTTGAAAAATTAAGATGCGTCACGCCTGTTTTTTTAATCACACCGACAAAATCACTCGCAATCGTGTCATTCATTTTGGCACCGTTCGGCGTACAATACCCGAACCTAAACATACCTTTTTCATCTTGAGATATAAGCAATCTGCAAGAAGCTGTTGACACATAACGTCCGTTTTTATCTTTAATACCGTCTTTTTTATAATTATCGGCACTTTCCTTATCATAAAGGCTGTAAACATAAGTCCATCGACCGTCTATTTTTCTCTGATGTTCCCAATAAGAAAGCCCTTCACGCTTTTGCAAATCGTTTTCAATATAATCACGCATCAAATCGCGCACATTATTTAAGCCGAGACGCTTTTCTTTTAAAGGCAATCTGTCCGGCTCTTCACAATCAATCGAAGCAACATTATCCGCTATAGCATGAAAATCTTCATCTAAAACATCTTTTTGCGCATCTTCGGCATTTTCGTTTTCATCTGCCACTTTTGACGCATCTTCGGCATTTTCATCTGCCACACGTGCATTTTTGCTTTCAAGCTCGGCTGCTTTATTTTGTTGATATTTTTCAAACAACTTTGCCAACGTTTCATCTACGTCAATTTCGCCGCCATACATCGGCACATTTAACGAAAAGCTTGAAAAACCGTATTTATCGCAAAACTCAACAATACGCTTAAATTTTTCATCGTTTAAGTTTTTAAGCGTCTCTTCACTGATATGAATTTGCCCTTTCATCAGCTTAGGTTCTTTAATATCGGCTGTTTTAGGCAAAGCCTCTATCGCACGCAATCCGAAAGACGTACCGTCTTCAAAAGTACATTCAAGTTCAAGCTGTTTTTCAGGTGTTACGGTATCTTTTTTGTCTGATTCAATCTCCGGCTT
>JAGCOI010000225.1 GCA_017645485.1 Alphaproteobacteria bacterium
AAAAAGTGCACTTAAATGCTCCGCTTTAAAATATCCGTATCTGTGCGTACAACTTATCGGTTTAGAAGAAATACGCACCGCAAAAAACGAAACCAATGATGCCACAATATCGGATAAACTGTCGACCAAAGAAGACAATATCGCCAAAGAACCTGTTGTAAACACGGCAAATGTTTTAATCAAAAACAGCGTACTCGACACCAACACGCTTGCCGTTACCGCAAATTTTTTATAGCGCTTGATTTTTTCATCGGTCCATTGCTTCGACATTTTTTATATTCTCCCAATCATCTGCACTTATTTCAAAATAATATTTATCAGCTGATTTCTTAAACAGTTCAATGTGCCTGTTTAAATCCTTACCTTCAAACTTATATTTTAAGAAATATCGGGCATCGTTTTCAAAAACACTGATTTGGCATGTTACATCATTTTCAATTTCTAAATTCAAAACAGCAATCTGTTCGCCGTTTTCAAGATTATTCCACACATTGATAAACGGTGTGTTTAAGAAATATTTCATATATTCGGCAATTTGCATATCAACCTTTGTTCCGTTTACGCCCGAAAGTCGCCCGAAACGTAAATCCCATAAATGACTGTATGTCCATTCATGCCAATCAAGCGACAGATCAACAAAATCTATTTCAGCAAGCCAAACCTGAAACTTATCCTTAAATTTAATATATGCGGCAGATGAGCCCCTGCCGAGTTCAATGTTATATTTTCCGACATCAAACGTTTCAATCATTTTGCCGTCATCTGAAAATAATTCAATGCGTGTCGTTTCGGAAATCGGATTTTCAATACCTTCCAAACCGAAATTTTTTAAATCTTCAGCCTTATCGGATTTTTTTTCATAAAAGGTACCTTCAGCCAAAGCACTTAAAAAACTCCGCACACGTTCCTGATAAACCGGCAATTGAGGCATTTGCTCTAATTGCCACAAACCGTTCTCGCGCGTAAAATCAAGACTTGTTTTGTTGTTTTGAATTTTAATTCGGGCAATATTATTGAGCTCATTAATCATATCAGGAAAAATAGGCTTATCTTCATAATTTGAAATTTCCGATTTATTGTTTATCACAACCGAAATAACACCTGCCGACAAAAGCAACAACGCCACAATACAAATTTTTAACAAGGCTGAATTCAAACGATGTGATGTCGGTGCTTTATATGCACGTTTGTGCCCGATAAAATAAACAATACACAACAACAAACTCAAACCGAGCGGCACACCTAAAATATTAACAAGCTTCACTTTCAAAGCGATTTTTTCGATTTCGGCCGAACTTTGAATCCGAATCCTTGAAAGTTCTTTTTTAAAATTCTCCAAATCTTTTTTCATATTGGATATCAGTGATAATTCATCTGCCGTAAACATTTCCCTGTCTTCAAACTGGCGTTTGGCAAAAATTTCATTTAAGTTTTGTTTGGCCGACTCAATTTTTTTGAATATTTCTTCTTCTTTAACCTTATAGTTAAACATACTTTGTTTACGCAAATGCTCAACCCCTTCAAACGGTCTTTGAAATGCACCTTTACCGCGCAAATTTAAAAGTGTTGCATCAGCATTCAAGAAATCCAATGCATTCAAAATAAAATCGGCATTATTAAAAAGCGGTACAAAATATTTTTCATCTAAAAAGTTTTTG
>JAGCOI010000226.1 GCA_017645485.1 Alphaproteobacteria bacterium
ACGCCTGGTCGCAATGCTTTGTGATTAAAAAAGAACATTTTTTTGATTATTGCGATTTTTTGTTTGATGTTTTGCAAAAACTTGATGTGTTTTGTAAAGATGATTATGCAAAATTAAGTGTTGAACAACAGAGAATATTAGGTTATGCCGCGGAAAATATTTGGGGTATTTACTGGAGATATTTAAAAAACAAAGGGGCGAATTTTAAGGAGGTTCCCCTTGTTTTTATTAAAAAACCGTTTGTGTGAGGAAAGGTTATGGCAAATAAAAAAACATCCGGCTTTTAAGCAGGATGTTTTTTTAAATGTCAAAATCATTTTAAATATTTATTGACAACCGATATATAATTTATGTAACTTTTCAGTGAAAGGAAAAGAGTGTTGTCGAGTATTAAATCAAAAATCGTTTTTATGACGTTTGCATTATTGGTTGCATTGGGCGTTGTTGTTATCAGTGCCGCCGTTATAGCTTTTTATCACGATAAAGAACTTTTGATTGCCGGTAATGATGCTTCGATTAACGCTTTTGAAGGGCAGATAAATACGGAAATCGCGGCTCTTGAAAAAAATGCCCTTGATTTGGCTTTGATGGGCAGTATTTATTATAATCAGGGCAAACCTCAAGAAGTGGGCGAATTTTTTACAAGACATATTTTAAAAAACTATCCGCATTCTATGGGAAACGGGATTTATTTTTTGCCTTTTAAAATATATGAAAATCAAAAGATTGCCTGTATTCACGCCGTGTGGAATGACGAAGGGACAATTGAGATGTTGCCGTCGTGTGTTGACGGAACTTTTGATTATTTTAAGCAAAATTGGTATGATGAGATTATAAAAGATATAAATAACGGACGCCGTGTGGCCTGGGTGCGACCTTATAAAAGTACGCAGCTCGGTATTTTAATGACGACGGTCGGCGCAGGGATATATGATAAAAATGAACTTATCGGTATGGCAACGGTAGATTGGGAATTGGATACAATCTTAAAAGCCATATTAAAAATAAAACCGACGGCACACAGCTTTGTGCTTTTTGCCGATAAAAACAAAGATTATGTTATTGCAACAACCGAACCGGGCGTTGATAATGAAGCACTTATGGGTAAACCTTTGGATACGGTCAAATGGTATTCGGATAAATTAAAACGAGGTGTTTCTTTTGATTATAAAGGCGTTAAATATGTTCCGTATATCAAAAGGCTCAGTAACGGGATGTTTTTAATTGTGAATGTGCCGATGTGGGAGTTGTTCGGTAATGCGGTGCATAATTTGTTTATTTTATTAAGCGTTCTTTTAATCAGCACGTTTGTTATTGTTTTTGTTTTGTACAGGATATTGAAGCGAAATATTAACGAGCCGATTGATAAGCTGACGGATATTGCCGAGCAAATCAGCCACGGTGATTTGGAAAAGACCATCTATTTGGATAAGCCCTCGGAACTTGCAAAGCTTGCCGAATCGTTTAATAAGATGAAAACGGATATGAAAACGCAATTAACCGAGCTTGCCAAGGTATCAAGCGAAAAAGAAAAAATGGAATCGGAACTGGCAATCGCCAAAACCATTCAGGATTCGGCTTTGCCGAAAGATTTTCCGAAGAATGAATGGTATCAATTGGCGGCATCAATGACACCGGCACGCGAAGTCGGCGGTGACTTTTATGACTTTTTCCCGATAGGTGAAAATCGTATGGGCCTTGTTATGGCTGATGTGTGCGGTAAGGGAATAACGGCTGCGCTTTATATGATGTCGGCTAAAACGGTTATTAAAAATATGTTGCAGGCCGGGTATCCGTTGAAAAAAGCAATCGGCAGAGCCAATAATTCTTTGTGTAACAGCAGTGCACCCCTGATGTTTGTGACGGCATTCGTCGGTATTTTGGATTTAAGAACGGGTGAAATTGAATTTGTGAATGCGGGACATTGTCCGCCGCTGTTGAAAACACAAGAAGGTTATGCTTATGTTGATGTGGCTAAAAATTTAGTGTTAGGCATTAAAGCAGATTATGAATACAAAGTTGAAAAAATTGTGTTAAAAGAAAATGAACGTTTGTTTTTATATACCGACGGCGTGACCGAAGCACAAACAAAAGACAGTCGGCTTTTCGGAGAAAAGCGTTTGCTTGATACGCTTAATGAAAAAGAATTGTCGTTATCAGAAACACTGGAACAAGTATATGTCGCTATTCGACAGTTTATTAAAGATGCTTCGCAGTTTGACGATATTACCATGATGATTGTTGAATTTTATAATAAAAAACAGCCTTTGGCATAAAGCAAATAAAAATATATATGCGTTTTGCACCTTTTGTTTGGGTATAAGCCTTTTTTATTGACATTTGTATTTTGCTGTTGCACAATGCATATGAATAAATAAAGGCAGCTTCTGCCCGATGTTGAAATGCATTAAAATAAAGGGCGTTGCTTGAAAAAAAAAGAAGACGGGAAGGGACGAACTTTTGAAGTTATTTTCTATAGAGCATGTCGGTCATCGATGGTATTTTAAGTGCTTGGGCCGAACAATGTTTCGTATCAGCGGAAAATCGGACGGTGCGTACGGTATAAAGGCAATTTTCAGAGAATATGTCGGGCGTGATTTTAAGGACAAACTGGTCGAAATACAGCACGGGTGGACGCCGCTTGAGACAGCGCTTGTTTCGGATTTGGAAAAAGCAAACAAAAAAGATTGTCGTGCGATGTTGGCTTGGAATAAGAGATATAAAGATGATTGGGATAAAAAGAGCAAGGTGCCCTGCTATGTAACGGGGGCGCCGTTTGTGCTTTATCGCCGTATGAAAGGTATTGAGCAAAATAAGGACGCAAAAGGGACAATTGCCTATCCGGCACATTCAATTCAAAACATGAAAGCTAATTTCGACATAGATGAATATTGCAATAAGTTAAAAGCGTTGCCGGCGCAATTTCATCCGATTACGATTTCGTTGCATCCGGTGGATATTGACGAATTCCATATGGACAAAGAATATAAAAAAAGAGGGTTTGACACCGTTTGTGCAGCCAAAGTACCCGGTAAATCGTTCCATGAAATTTTTTATGATATCTTAAAGCAATTTAAATATGCCACATCAAATGAGCCCGGCTCGTACACTTTTTATGCGATTGAAATGGGTGTACCGTTTTTTATTTTGGGAGAGCCTGCCATAAGCAATAACAGCGACGGCAGAGACCCGAATACGCCAAAGGGAGATTTTTCGATTATTGATTTTAAGTACGGAAAAACAGCCTATGAGCTTTTTTCGAAAGAGCCTTTCGGACAGATTACAAAAGAACAAAAAGATTTTGTGATGTCTGAGGTGGGGCTGACTGACTGTATTTCGCAAACGGAAATTAAAAACATTTTTAAAAATCTAAAAAAGAAAGGATAATATCACCATGAGTTTATTTAAGGATAAAACGATTTTGATTACGGGAGGAACGGGTTCTTTCGGTAAAAAATTTATCAAAACGATTTTAACGCAATATCCGGATGTTAAAAAGATTATTATATATTCGCGTGATGAATTTAAACAGTTTATGATGGCTAATATGCCGGAATTTAAGCCGTTTGATGATACGTTACGTTTCTTTATCGGCGATGTGAGAGATAAAGAACGTTTGATGATGGCGATGGAAGGTGTGGATTATGTTGTTCATGCGGCAGCATTAAAACAGGTTCCCGCTTGTGAATATAACCCGTTTGAAGCCATTAAAACGAATGTGGGCGGTGCACAACAT
>JAGCOI010000227.1 GCA_017645485.1 Alphaproteobacteria bacterium
TAGAAAAAAACAAAGACGGCGAGATTGTGTTGAAACCTTTCGAAGAAGAAACGGCTGATGAATGACGTTTTAGATAAAATCAAGCGTTTTTCAAAGGCTTTTAATGCAAAATTACCCGCATTTTTCAAAAAAACGGAGGGGTATGAAAAACGCGTTATTGAAGCAATGGAATATGCCGTTTTAAATGGCGGTAAAAGGTTAAGACCGTTTTTGGTCAGTGAATGTGCAAAGCTGTTTGGCAAGACGGAAGATGATGCCTTTTTTGCGGGAGTGTCGCTTGAATTTTTGCATACATATTCGCTTATTCATGACGATTTGCCCGCAATGGATAATGATGATTTCAGAAGGGGTAAACCGACGTGTCATAAAGCATTTGATGAGGCAACGGCGGTTTTGGCCGGTGACGGTTTATTGACTTATGCGTTTGAAATTTTAGCCGATTCAAATTATGATGAAGTGGTTAAAATTAAGCTGATAAAGCTTCTTTCACAAGGAGCCGGTGCGTTTGGCGGTATGGTGTCAGGTCAAATGCTTGATTTGTATGCCGAAAATGCAAAAGATGAAAAAGAACCGCTGAAATTGATTGAAAATATTGAAAAAATGAAGACAGGTTGTTTGCTTAAATATGCCTGTGAGGCAGGTGCCGTTATCGGCAATGCCGATGATGAACATATGAAAGCTCTTTGTGTTTATGCGCGGAAAATCGGGCAGACATTTCAGATTTCGGATGATATTTTAGACGTTATCGGAGATGAAAAAAAAGTCGGTAAAACGCTGAAAAAAGATGAAGCTCAAAATAAACTGACCTTTGTTTCGACACTCGGACTTGAAGGTGCACGCCAAAAAGAACATATATTGACAACGGAAGCCAAAGATGCCTTGCATATTTTCGGCGATAAGGCAAAAACACTTCGGGATTTGGCGGATTTTATTGTTGAGCGGGAGTATTAATCTTTTCATAAAAAAATCGCGTTCATCTGAAAGCTTTGAAGGCTTAAAAGAGAACGCGAAATCTATCTGGCACGCCATCGGTTTATCATGATAATAATAAAGATAATCCAAAAAAGAGTGTGCCATATTTCAAACTCTGCACCAAAAAATGAGAGCAGAGCCGCAAGGGCCAAGGCAGAAATAAAAGCTATGATAACATAACCGATAAATCTTCCGACAGCCTCAAGGATACCGAAATTATCAAGGCATCCCCAAATATAACCGATAATGGCGGCTATACCAAGCAGTTTCAACATAATTTACATAATTTTTTATTAGGCTTTCAGTATAATAAATTTTATAAGATATGTCAAGAATTTTCAATTTTTGAAAACAGAGCTTTTGTTTGAGAGGAGAGCTTTTTTGTTGCATCCGCATCGCAAATGAGGGTGGCGTTGCGGTGCATACGCAACACCGATAGAGGGCAATTTTCGGATATATCATCTTCAAGAGCGGCACGAACGGCTTCGGCTTTTTTAGGACCGAATGCCAAAATAATGACCTGATCGGCATCGGTGATGGTTTGAATGCCGACGGTTAAGGCTTTTGTCGGAACTTTTGAAATATCATTGTTAAAAAAGCGTGCATTGACGCGAATGGTATCTTTGTCAAGCTGTTGAACATGTGTGCGTGATAAAAAAGGTGTATGCGGTTCGTTAAAGGCAATGTGTCCGTCTTCGCCGACACCGCCTAAAAACAAATGAATGCCGCCTGCGTTTTGAATGGCTTTTTCGTAATTTTCACATTCTTTTTCCGGATTTGTTGCCATGCCGTTTAAGATGTGAATATTTTGCTTTTGAATATCAATATGTTTGAAAAAATAATGATGCATAAAAAAGTGGTAGCTTTGCTCATCTTGAGGAGAAATCCCTAAGTATTCATCCATATTAAACGTGATGACATTCTTAAAAGAAAGTGTGCCGTTTTGATACATTTTGATAAGTTCGGCATATGTGATAAGCGGTGTTGAGCCTGTGGGTAACCCTAAAACAAAAGGTTTGTTTGAAGTTGGCCGAAATGCACGGATTTGAGATGCGATTTCATGTGCGGCAAAAATGCCGGCTTGTTGTTTTGTTTGTTTGATAATCAGACGCATAAGGGTTTTCCCTGTTTGTAAATTTTGCCGGAAATAATGGTGTATAAAACATTGAGTTTTTCGCCTAAAATAACCAAATCGGCATCGTAACCGGGGGCAATAATGCCTAAATGATCCTGTTTCATGATGCGGGCAGGATTGGTTGATGCCATATGTACGGCTTGTTCAAGATGAAAACCGTAAGAAACGATATTTTTGACACTGTCAATCATCGTAAGGGCGGAACCGGCAATAGCATTATCCGATTTTCGATAAAAACAATTATTCAAATAAACTTCTTCGCCGTTGGCAATAAGCGGTTGCTTTGTTTGTTTGGTCGGCTTTAAGGAGTCGGTTACGAGA
>JAGCOI010000228.1 GCA_017645485.1 Alphaproteobacteria bacterium
ATCATCGGGATTTTTAAGATTGATGATTGTTTGAAAACGTTCGTCCGAGGCATAAAATTTCATGGCTTGATAATAATGTTCGACCGTGGCAAATTGAAATAAAGAGCCGTCAACTTCCATTTTAACGGGAAAAGGCGCATAAGGACTTAAAAACCAGTATTTGCCGACGGGTAAACAAAATTTGATTTGACAAACCATGTGGTGCGCTTTCTTTAGCAAAGAGTTTGTGCTATTGTAAGGCTGCACGCATATCATCAGGAATTTTGGTCGGACGGTGACGGTTGATGTTGATAAAAACAAGCGTTATCGTGATTGCGCATAAAACAACATCATCTCTTTTGACTTCCTGATAAATAACGGCAGAAGAATTTTTAACTTCCGTGACTGCACAAGAAACAGACAGCATATCATCCAAAAGGGCCGATTGTTTATAGTCTATTTCGGCATGTCTTGCTACAAACGCACATCTGTCACCGTCTTTAAAAATTTCAAGAGGCAGTTTGTGTGCCCTTAAAAATTCGGAACGTGCACGTTCCGCAAATTTAAGATAATTTGCATAATAAACGATACCTTCGGCATCGGTATCTTCATAATATACTCTGACGGGAATGGTAAAAACATCACTCATTATCGCTACTTTCAATATTTTTTAGTAAATCAAATTGTTTTTCATCTGTTTTAATATGTGTGCCGGATAAACCGAGATATTTATAACCGGCTTCGGAAATAATGCGGCCGCGCGGGGTGCGCGCAATAAAACCGAGTTTTAATAAAAACGGTTCGACAACTTCTTCTATGGTGTCGCGTTCTTCAGACAAAGCGGCTGATAATGTATCGGCACCGACCGGACCGCCGCCGTAATTTTTTGCAATACAGGTTAAATAACGTCTGTCAAACATATCAAGCCCGAAATTATCAACATCCAAACGTTTTAAGGCAATATCCGCAAGCGCATTGTCTATGGTTTGACCGCCGCCGACCGCGCCGAAATCACGCACACGGCGGAGTAATCTGCCGGCAACACGCGGTGTGCCGCGCGAACGTTTGGCAATTTCTAAAGCACCGTCTTCGGAAATAGGCATACCGAGCAATTTTGCGCCGCGCAAAACAATTTTTTTCAAATCATCATCTTTGTAAAAATCAAGCCTTAAAGGAATGCCGAAGCGTTCTCTGAGAGGTGTTGAAAGAAGCCCTGAACGTGTTGTTGCGCCGATTAACGTGAACGGTTGTAAATCTATTTTGACGGATCTGGCCGACGGACCTTCGCCGATAATTAAATCGAGCTGAAAATCTTCCATTGCCGAATATAAAACTTCTTCTATGGCCGGATTTAAGCGATGAATTTCATCTATAAACAAAACATCATTCGGCTCTAAATTGGTTAAAATGGCTGCCAAATCTCCGGATTTTGTAATCATCGGGGCGGAAGTGGCGCGAAAACCGACACCGAGCTCTTTGGAAATAATGGAAGCAAGCGTTGTTTTGCCCAGTCCCGGCGGGCCGAAAAGCAACACATGGTCTAATGCTTCATTACGTGATTTTGCCGCTTCAATAAAAACTTTTAAGTTCTGTTTAACTTCATTTTGACCGATAAATTCATCCAAATGTTCCGGACGTGTGCTGACAGGGATATTGATGTCTTTTTTTTCGTCTTCGGGTAATTTTTGAGGACTGACAATACGATTTTCCATCTGCTACATATCCTTTTTTGTAAATTCTTTTAAGGCCAGGCGAATAAGCTCTGAAAGCGTGACGTTTTGATTTGACGCATATGCTTTTGAGGCGGCCTGATAAGCTTCTGTGCGTTGATAGCCCAAATTAACAAGGGCCGAGACGGTATCTTCCAAAACAGCATTTTGTATGGCAAATACGGCTGTATTTTCAGGCTCTGCCAAGTTAGAAATATCTGACAGACATACATCCGCGGTTTGCGGCGTAACGATTTTGCCTTTCAGTTCTGTTACAAGTCTTGCGGCAAGTTTAGGTCCGACACCCGATGCACGTAAAAATAAATTTTTATCTTGTGCGGAAACGGCGGCGGCAAGCTGCACCGGTGTTAAAACCGACAGAATGCTTAATGCGACTTTTGCCCCGACACCTTGCACTTTTGTTAAGGTTAAAAACCATTCTTTTTCAAAAGCGTCGGTAAAACCGAAAAGAGAAATACTGTCTTCTCTGACGACGGTTTCAATAAAAAGTGATGTTATTTCGCCTTTTTTAAGTGTTGATAAGGTGCGTGAAGAAGCAAAAACCAAATAGCCGACACCGCCGACATCAATAATGGCGCTTTCTTCATAAATACTGTCAACCAAACCTTTTAATTTTGCAATCATTTGAGCTCTCTTTGCTTAGAATATGCAAAAGTTTATTAAATATCCTTTAATGACGCAAGCGTTTTATACATCTTCATCACAATAAAATAAGGTTGACAAAAATAAATAAGAGGTATAGAATTAAAGCGTAAACAAATTATTATGCATACAATGATGTAGGAGGGTTTTAATCTTCTTTTTCATAATGATTTGTTTTTTTTAACGAATTTTTCATTATTAAATAAAAAAATTATGGAAATAAATTGGAAAAACGTAAATTATGATCGTGTTTTGATGGTTTTAGCTTTGCTTATTGGTATGACGAAGTACTGTATTACGGCAGATCGTCTGGATAACACAACAGCAAATCTAGAAGAGGCTACAGTGTACATTGAAAACATGAATACGCTGATAGAAGCCGTCAAAGCCGGTGCTGAGCCGAGTGAAAACGGGGTTTATCAGATTGCCTTGTCAAAAGGTGAGGTGATGCTTGTTTATCCGAGTTCTGATAAAACAAGGCCTTATGAGTTTTCAACATATACTAAGGCAGGAAAACCTCTGAAGATGATTGAGAAGAGCAGTTTTGGGCTGAAAGAAGCTCTTTACCACAACTAAGCCCTCTAAAGCAAATCACGTTGATGAAAATCGACGTGATTGTTTTTTTAATCAATTTCCCCTTTAATTTTTTTTAAAAACGCTTATATTTGAAAAATCTGATAAAACATTTTGGAGAAATCATATGAAAAAAATCTTGTTTTTAAGCTGTGCACTCAGCGCATTTTGCCTTAATGCCGAGGCGCGCAGTTTAGGGACGGACTATTCCATGTTCAAATATTGGCTTAACAAAAATTACGGTATTGATTATGGTATTGATGCAACACTTATGCCGCAACGCGGTGCGCCGAGCGGTAAATATAACGCTGTTCAAGCTTATATATATCCGTATTTAACGTGGACGGCATTTAAAAATGATTATGGTACTTTACAACTGAATACGGCTTATACCATTGTACGTTACGGTAATCATGATGCATCGGATATTGCTTCGAACATGGGGGTTGTCAGTTCCATCAACGATTATGATGATAAAACAAACGAATTTAATGAACTTTATTTAACTTATCAGCTTGGCGGGGATTTGGATTGGTTGACGCTTGGTCTCGGTCAATTTCCGATTTATAACTGGGACGGGTCGGATTATAACTCGAATCAGCAGGTCAATTTTATTAACTATGCTTTATCTCAAAATCCGTCTTCGACTTATTCGATTGCCGGTGTCGGCGGTTTTGCAACCGTTGCGCCAAATGATGAATTCAGTTTGACGATAGGTGCGCAAGATGCTTCAAATGTTGATGGCATCAGCGTTCGTGTGAACCGCTTAAATGACGGACATTTTACAACATTTACGCAAGCCGAGTGGACGCCGACGAACCGCTTGGGTGAGGCACAGGTTTCCGTTTTGCTTTATAATCAGCCGGCTGTTAAATTACAACCGCAAACAACAAACGGTTGGTCTGTTAATCTTTCGCAAAATTTAGGCGAAAAGTTTAATGTGTTTGCACGCGTGAACGGTGTTTCGGGACATATGGATACGATTGAGCAATCGTGGTCGGGCGGTATGGTTTGGCTGAACCCTTTAGAACGTAACAGCTTAGATCAAATAGGTGTTGCTTATGCTTTAAATAAAATTAACGAAACGGCAGTCGGTGAGCCTTTGGCGCATGATGTGGAACATGTTGTGGAGGCTTATTGGGCCGTCGGTTTTTCAAAATGGATGACGATTACACCTGATGTACAATTCTATATTCATCCGGCCTTAAATCAAAAATCCGACTACGGCACGGCGGTTTCGCTCAGGATGACGCTGTTTTTATAAGTTAAATAATCAAATTGGCGCAATTTGTCGGTTGACTTTAAGGGTTGCATTTATAAAATACAGGTATGTTATTTTTTATATAAGGACTGAAAATGGAACTGATAACACCTGTTTCGCCCGAAAAGGCATATTTTGATAAAAAAATCGTGTTTTTGGCGGGGCCGATTAAAGGGGCGCCCGATTGGCAAAGTCAGGCTGTTAAAGATTTGGCGGACTTAGATATTTATGTTGCCAATCCGCGCCGTGAAAACGTGATGAACTTTAATTTGGATTTGCAGGTTAATTGGGAAAGTCGCTTTTTAGGGCTTGCCGATGTGATTATGTTTTGGATTCCGCCCAAAGTTGCCGATGTTGCCGGTCGGGATTATGCGCAAACATCGCGTTTTGAATTGGCGGAGTGGCTGGCAAAAACAAATTATAATCAAACACAAAAAAAAGTGGTGGTCGGTATTGATGACGCTTTTTTCGGTAAGAGTTATATTGTTAAACGTTTAGAAGCGGAAAATGTGAGGGTTTATGATACGTATGCTGAAACAGTGAACACTGTTCACTCCCTCTTAAAAAGCGGCGGACGGGTTTTTTTTACGTCTGATACACATTTTGGCAGCGAGCGTGCCATGACGCTTTCGCGCCGGCCTTTTCAATCGGTTAAAGAAATGGACGAATCGCTTATATTGAACTGGAACAATGAGGTGGGTTCTGATGATGTGGTTTATCATTTGGGCGATTTCGGTGATTTGAATGCGCGCCCCTGTTTGCATGGTAAAATTCATTTAATTTTAGGTAATTACGAAACAGATGTCTTGAAAGAAAATCCATCGTTTTATGAGCAACTTGATAAATGCTTTGAAAGCGTTTCGGAACATACTGCATTAACCTTAAAAAACGGAGAGACCGTTTGGTTAACGCACAAACCGAGTGATTGCAAACGCGATATGTTTAACTTGTTCGGGCATATTCACGGATTAAAAAAAGTAAGTATAAACGGATTGAATGTGGGTGTTGATTGCAATTATTTCAGGCCTGTCGGTGAAGACGATGTGTTGTTTTTCAAAAATGCCATTTTAAACCATTATGATCATGAGGTTTTTTTGTAGAGCATAAAAAACGAAGCTTTGATATAAGGCAATGTTTGGGTTGTGTTTAACACGTTATATTATGTAAGATTTTTTGAGTTGATATTTTTTGCGTTTACGAGTGTAATCTATTTGAAAGGTTTATCTTTCAAGTGTTAATTAACAAAGGAAAAAAATATGCGAAAAATTTTATTGTTGGCCGGTGTTGCTTGTTTTGCAGCAACAAGTGCATCCGCTTTCGAATTTAACCCTTATGTTGCGGCAAAAGCAAAATATGCTCTTTCTCGTACCGAAGTTAAGGCAACGGGAACTTTTAAGGACAAAGATAAATTAAATGACAACGTTTTCGGTGGTGCATTTGCAGCCGGTACAATTTATCCTGTTGAAAACGGTAACTTCAGATTTGAACTTGAATATACAAAAAATGCCGATGCAAAAAAACAACAGGCAAAAGTAAAAAGTCAGGCTGTGTTGTTTAATGTTTATTACGATTTCAATTTGCAAACAGCACTTCCGATAACACCTTATATCAGTGCCGGTATGGGCTGGGGACAGTCTGAAATTGAAAACAACGGTACAAGAATCGTGAAAGATGACAGCGTATCCATGCAAATCGGCGGCGGTATTAACTATAAAATCAATGAACATGTGGTTGTTGATTTAGGTTATCGTTATATGGACTATGGTGATTTTGAAGAAGAATATCGTGTTCCGGGTGTTTTGTATGAAAAATTTGATTATGAACCGCATGCCCATGAGTTTTTGCTTGGCGTACGTTATGAATTTTAATGTGTTGATTTCATAAAAAACAGATATCCCCCGGTTTTCCGGGGGATATTTATTTATGCCTTGATTTGTAACATTTGCCGCGCTTCGCTGCCGCTTGCTTGCAAATTAACAAATCTGCGCCTCACACAAAAAAAAGATGACGTTAAGTCATCTTTTTTATTGGTGAGCCCGGCGGGATTTGAACCCACGACCCTTTGATTAAAAGTCAAATGCTCTACCGACTGAGCTACGAGCCCCTCGCCAATGAGTGGATATATAAAAGATAAAAAAACCGATGTCAATAAAAAAGTTAAAAAAAACAAAAATAGTGTTTATTTCTTAATAATTGTGTGCTAAAGTAGCCTCAATTTTAGATATTAACGAATTTGTATAAGAGGTTAAAATGGCTGAAAATACAACTCAGGACGAAAGAAGCCGCTATGATATTTTGCAAAATGAAAGAGGCGAGATTTTAATTATCATAAAAGAACGTAAAGGTCCTGCGGAAAATCCTATCTTTGTGTATGACGGCACACAATATGCGCTTTTATATCGTTCTCATGAAAGTTCGGTGTTTTTTGATGATATTGCCGAAGGTGCTCATGAACCCTTAAAGGCTGTTGATATCTTACATGTTGTTGAAATTTCCGATGATGATGTTGTGCGAGAATATAAAGCGCCCGTCAAAATCGTTAAAGATGTTAAAGCACTGATGGACTAAAGCAAAAACTTTTAAGGGCGACAGCCCTTAATTTTTTAAGATGAAAAGAATCGGATGCTGCATGAAACACTTTTATATTTGCTTGCCATAGGGATTTTTTCTTTTGTACGCATACAAGAAAAATACATACCTTTTTTTTCGTTCGTGTTGACGCTTTTTGTTGTTCTTGTTTTTGCCTTTTTCTTAATGGATTTCAGATTTTTAGCCGAGTCGCCGTATGTTTTGGGTATCGATTCGTCTCAAGGCGGTAATATTAAACTCGATATTATTTCTTCAAGGCAGAATTATATGCTGATATTGCCCTTTTTTGTTAATACGCTTATTGCTTTGGGTAATAATTTGATTTTTAAATATGAAACACATAAAAAACATATGCTGTCGCTTTTCGTTTTTAACCTTATTTCTTTTATGATGCTGATTTGCGGCAATAACTTTATTCAATTTATGACTTTTGTTTTTGTGATAGATATTATCAGTCAGCTTCTTATTTCGGATACAAATGCCGCCAAACGTTACAGCATTTATAATATTGTTGCGGATATGGGTATTTTTTTAGTGCTCTCGATGCTTCACGGAAAACTTGTTAATTTAGATGTCGGCAATATTGCGCATTATTACGAAACGGGGCGACATCGCGATTTTATTATGTTTGTTTTGATGTTCAGCTCTTTTGTGAAATTCGGATTGTTCTTATTTCAGGGGTATTGGCTTGATTTAAGAAGCGCCAAGTTTCATGCACTTTATTTTCTGACTTATCTGTCAACACCGATGGCCGCTTTGATTCTGTTTATTAAATTTTATCCGATTTTGGTTGTTTCACCCTCTTTTTTACCGCTTTTGAATACAATGGTGGTTTTAAGTATGGTTTGGGGTGCCATCGGCGGTATTTTAAATCCGCAGATTAAAGAAAAATTTGTGTATTGCAATATGTTGTGTGTTGCTTTTTTGGTTAAACTCGTCGAAGCGGAAAATTTTATTTGGAACGAGGTGTTTTCAAGTGTTTTGGTTTGTTTGTTTATTTTTAATTTATGTTTTTATTATCTGCATTTTGAAATTGATCGCGGTCATGGCAAAAATAAAGTGGGTATTATATCCGTTTTTGGCGGATTTACAGCGGTTTTGATTTGTTTGAGTATGTGTGCGGGTGCTTTATATACACCGCAAAATGCGGTTTGGATTATATCTTTTCTGAGTTTGTTTGTGCTTGTGGTTTCTCAAATTTTTGTTTTTTATATGCATAAACTGCAACTTGAAGTGCATACGCCGTCTTCGGGTTTGAGAACTTTTTGTATGATGGGATTGTCTTTTATTTTGCTCTGCTATGTGGCTTTTTTATACAGGCAATATGCTTTTGCTTCGTGTTTTACAATGAGTGCGTTTTTGTTTTTATATTTTTTCAGTCCGCTTAAAATCGGGGATTTCGGTAAAAATTTTTATACGCATGTTTCTCATGTTGATTTGTTTGCGCTGTTTTATGAAAAATGTATTTTACCGCCTATCAGACATGCCGGTGTTTTCGCAAATATTTTTATTGATTTTATCTTTTTGGAGCGAACATTATTGCCTTTATTTTTAATGATAAATAAAGGGGTGGCAAAAATATACGGCCGCGTCAGCAGATTTGGTTTTTTGTATTATTTTTTATGCAGCGTTATCGGCATTTTAACGGTGTTTTATTTTGTGTATAAGGCGGTGTAAGATGTCGATGAGTGCGTTGTTTTTGTATGTTATTTTAATTCCGTTGTTCGGAAGTCTGTTTGTTTTGCTTTCAAAACAAGATGACAATCAAACATGTAAAAACGGTGTGCATACGGCATTAATGACGATTTTGGTTAATATTTTACTTATCTTCGGCTTGTTTTCGATGGTGGGACAGGAAACAGGGCGCGAAACAATTAAGTATTCTTTTGAGTTTTTGAAAATTATTCAATTTTCGTTCGGTGCGGATGTTTTAACACTGTTGTTTATGTTGGGTTCACAGATGGCTATATTGGCAGGTGTGCTCGGTGTTACAGGCGAAAAACAAAATCAAAAGAAAATATTGGTTTATGCTTTGATGTATTTGTCATTTTTAAACGGATATTTCTTTGCGCTTGATATCATGTCCTTTTTTGTTTTTTTCACGTTGCAGATTTATCCGCTTTATATGTTGATAGGTTTGTCTTTGCCGCAAAACAGGCATACGAATTTGGTTCGGCTTTGTGTGCACCATTTTTTGGGTGTGGCGTTGCTTTTTGTGGGGTGTGTTTTTATTTTAAGCTTAAAGCAAAATGATATTTTGCTGTCGCATATAGATAAGTTGCACCTATCATATAAAAAATCGATTATGGTTTGGGGCGGGTTGTTTTTTGCATTGATTTTACGTGTGCCGGTTTGGCCTTTTCATCATGCGTTGACTTCTGTTTGGACCGTTGTGAAAAATCCGCTTGCCTCAACGTGTCTTTATATTTTGCCCTTAACGGGTATTTACGGTTTTATGCGCTGTTGGCCGCTCAATATTCCGTTTGAAATTTCGGTTTTATCAC
>JAGCOI010000229.1 GCA_017645485.1 Alphaproteobacteria bacterium
ACTTGTTGGAGTTCGTCATCTGATAAAAAAAACTCTTGAACTTTCGCTCAAGAGTTTTTATCAAATGCGTTTTGCAAAAATTACAAAGCTGTTAAATCAACTTTAACACCCACACCCATTGTGGAACTGATTGAAATTTTCTTCAAATACGTTCCTTTTAAGGATTGCGGTTTTGCTTTAAGAATCGTATCTATAAACATCTTTGCATTGTCATAGATATCTTCATTGCTGAAAGAAACTTTTGCAACACCGGCATGCACAATACCGTTCTTTTCAACACGATATTGAACTTCACCGGCCTTTGCTTTGGCAATAGCAGTCGCAACATCTGTTGTCACCGTGCCGAGTTTCGGGTTAGGCATCAAACCCTTCGGACCCAAAACACGAGCCACACGACCGGCCATACCCATCATATCAGGGGTGGCAATGCAACGGTCAAAGTCAATTTTGCCTGCCAAAATTGATTCAATCAAAGTTTCGGCACCGACAATATCTGCACCGGCGGCTTTAGCTTCGTCAGCCTTTTCGCCTTGCGCAAACACAGCCACGCGCACCGTTTTGCCGTTTCCGTGCGGAAGAGCGCAAACGCCTCTAATCATTTGATCGGCATATTTCGGGTCAACACCCAAATTGATTGCCAAATCAACCGTTTCATCAAATTTTGCGGTTGCATTTTCTTTCACGATTTTAATCGCATCTTTTAAGGCATACGCTTTGTTTTTCTCAACATTTTTGTATGCATTTACAATTCTTTTTCCTGCCATCGCACTACTCCACTACCTTAATACCCATCGAAACAGCCTGACCTTTAACCATATTCATGGCAGATTCAACTGTAGAACAGTTTAAGTCGGGCATTTTTGTTTGGGCAATTTCTTTAACTTGAGCAAATGTAATCTGGCCGGCATAAGATTTTCCGGGCTCTTTGGAAGCTGATTTCACATTGGCTGCCTTCTTAATATAGTAAGAAACCGGCGGAAGCTTTGTGATAAAAGTAAAACTCTTATCTTCATAAGCCGTAATAATCACCGGCACCGGAATACCCGGTTCCATACTTTGCGTTGCAGCATTAAATGCTTTGCAGAATTCCATAATATTCAAGCCTTTTTGACCTAAAGCAGGTCCGACCGGAGGAGAAGGCGTTGCCTTACCAGCGGCAATTTGAAGCTTGATTAACCCTAAAATTTTCTTTTTAGACTTAGCCATTTTAAACCTCTTTAATTACCTGAGTTCGTGGTTTTGAACATGGCTGTTCTCCCACGAAAAATTAACACAAAACCCGCTTTTTTAAAGCAGGTGCGCTTTACCTAACATATTTTTTTTGATTATGCAAGCTTTTTTTTATTTTATCTGGCATGAAATATATCAATGGCATCATATTTCAAAGGTGCATGCCAATTGAGCGGCTTGGCATTCAAATTAAGCTTTAATGTACGCACTTTGTCCGTCATTTTTTCAAAATGTGCAATTTGCTTGGCGCGGTCTAAAACAGCCGAACGCTCAATTTTAAGCTGTTCAAACCACTCCCCTTCACGCAAATTCAAAATTTCAGGTGAAGTTTTGGATGTAATATAATCATCGGGTAAGTCCATTTTCTTTTCAATAGGCACAAGCGTCAATCCGTTTTGCTCAACGGTCGGGGCCCCTTCAATCGGAAAAAATTTTTCTTCCGCCCATCTGTTCAGCAATTCTTTTTTACAAAGTGCATGAATATACTCATAACCTTTTTCTGCCGAAAACATCATGCAAGATTCAATTAAAAGATTAGAAATATTCGTTTTGCGCATCGGCGCAATAACGCACAAACGTTCCAGCTTTGTAAAATCCTTAAAATAACGCAAACGCACCGTTCCGACCGGTTCGGCCTCATAATAAGCTATAATATGCGTTGCCACAAAGTCATTACCGTCAAATTCCAAATCAAACGATATTTTTTGCTCATCAACAAACACTTGCCGCCGCACATTCATGGCATCGGTAAATTCTTTTTCACAAGAAACAACTCTGATATCAACAAAATCTGACATAATTTGCATTATAAGTTGACGAGCACTGTTTTTAAATATACTACTTATATAACAAGGTATATATTTTGGGGCATATCACAAAGAGATTTTACAAAATGAACGTTAAAACAAAATTTTCGATACTAAAGAACCTGCTTTATCTCAAAGCTGTTGTCGAAGCCGGCTCAATCAGTGCCGCCGCAAACAAAAACGGCATAAAAGCTTCAAATTTAAGCAAGGTCATTAAAGATTGTGAAAGTCTTTTTCATAAGGTTTTATTTTATCGCACCGCACATGGCATGTCCCCCACTCCGGACGCATTTCAATTAGTACGTTGCGCACATCAAATTGACAGTGAATTATCTCAGATTATGCAGTTGATAACACAAAATGACGATATTATTAAATTGTACATCATTGAAGGTTTGGAAATTAAAAATTTAAGCCGTTATAATAAGAGCATGTTATTGGTTAAACAACAGTGCCAAGCAGATGTTATCGTCACATCTAAAAAGCCTCAAAGCGTTGAAACATATATTATTACGGAAAGTATTTTAGGCAAAGATGTGGCACAACACATTTGGATATGCGCCAAAAACACCCCTGAAGCTATTGATTTAGCACGTTTTATAATTTTGCAGATTCATTCTCAATAATGTTTGTCAATGCCTTTATTTTTAATCTTGTTTCGGCATCTTTTTGAATAACGATCCAATATTTCATCTTAAAATTCAGCGATATGTTCTTTATTTCGACTAAATTTTCTTCCTGCATAGCCGTTCCGCGAGGTAGCAACCCCACACCCAAGCCGTCTTTTATCAAATGAACAAGCATCGCCGATGAATTTTTGACCGAAGTTATCGCTTTTGCTTTTGAAACAATACCCGCCCATTTTTTGGAATATGAACCGTAATTACTCCTGTCGCATATTTTATGATTGCTGCATAAATCTTCAATATTTTTAGGCATACCGTATTTTGCAAGATATTCTTTTGAAGCAAATAACGCAAACTTCAAAACACATTCTTTTTGAATGCTTAAGGCTTTAACCGTCGGCTTTTGAAATAAAACAGCCATATCAAATTCATCTAACTTCGGCATTTCAAGCGAACAGGTAATTTCAATGGCCACATCAGGATATTGCCTGTAAAATTCAGCAAAACACTTGGATAATACGCCTATGCCCAATCCGTCTGATATCCACAAACGAATAGAGCCGCTTATATTAATTTTTTTATTATTCAGATTTTGCACTTTTTGCATAATACTTTTAATATCGCAAGCGGCCGCATAATAATGATAACCGATTTCGGTTAGCTTCACGCCGTTTGATAATCGCATCAAAAGTTTTTCATGTAACTGGCTTTCCAAATCCGTCAATTGCTTTGACATATTCGTTTGCTTCATACCGTTTTCCAATGCCGCCTTACTGATTGATCCATGGCGAACAGCCTGCTCTAAGCACAGCAGTTGTTTTATTTTTAAAATATACGACTTAATGTCTGTACCCATTTTTATATATCCTTTATATGAAATAGGATTCTTCTTTTTTAAGAAATTAACATATAAAGTGTTATTTGCAAGCTAAAAAAATAAAGAAAGGAACAAATATGAAAAAATCTGAACGGGAAAATTTGCAAACTTATCAAAATATCAGCGAATTATTTTACGATTTAACAAACCAACTTAAAACTTGTCATTTTGAATTTTGTGCCTATGTCGTTGAAGAAGCTTATTATTTATACAGCATCGAACTCGAAAAACGTCTGCATTCAAATATCAATTAAAATGCTTAAAAATTAAAAGCAATTCATCAAGTAAAAAATCAAGCGATTTATCATTTAATGTCCGTATTTTTTCTATAATGAATTGTTCTCTGTTCAAACGAGATTTGCTTTTATCCGAATCAATATTCAATGATAATAAATCATCAAGTGTTGCATTAAAAATCTCCGACATCCTGACAAGCATAACAACATCAGGTACGACCAAACCTCTTTCCAAATTTGAAATTGTGCGCCAACTCACATTGCATTGTGCAGCCAAATCTTCCTGAGTCAGACCATGGCTTTCACGCAACGCTTTTATTTTCAGAGCCAACGATTTTTTGATATATTCTTTCATATCATATATATTATTATGAAAAACATTGTTAATCCAGTCAATCGGTTTCATAAATAATATATTATTAACACTTGAATGTTTGTATCTAATCTTTCGGACATCAGCCGAACATATACAAATTGATATACCGATTATAAAAAACGGTATCAGATACATTCTTGCACAATAACTATTTTATGTTAGAAAAATGCGAAATAACGCAGATATAAATAACAAGCCCCGATTAAAACGGATAACAACATAACCGGCACCGACCATAACAAAAAGTTCAAAAACTTTATCGGATGCCCTTCCCTCGCCGCCAATCCTGCAACAATAACATTGGCAGATGCACCGATAATCGAACCGTTTCCGCCGAAGCAAGCACCAAGTGACAAAGCCCACCAAACCGGCATCATCACTTCTCGTCCGCCGAGCGATGTCTCCATAGATTTTAATGTCGGAATCATGGTTGCCACAAACGGAATATTATCAATAAAAGATGAAACAACTGCCGATACAGACAGCATAATAAATGTGGCTCGTTGCACGCTACCGTTCGTTAAACTTAAAAACTTTAATCCGAGTTCTTCAAGAAGCCCTGTTTTTTCAAGTCCGTAAACAACCATAAACAGACCCATAAAAAAGAAAATGGTCGTCCAATCCGTTAAATTTAAAATATCTTCTGTTTTGTCATCACGTATATGCGGTTTTTCATGCATCGTCCACAAGCCAAGCAATACCGTAGCACCTGCTATTGCTATCACGCCGTTTTCAATATGTATTTCTTCTGCAACAATAAAACCGAACATCACAAAAAACAGCACAAAAAGAGATTGATACAGTAACGTTTTATCAATAATATGGCTTGCGGCATTCATGCGCATAATAGCTGCACGATTTCGATCATTCGTTGTCAGGTACGACTTAAAAATAAAAACAAAACTTAAAATCAAAACAACAATACTGATGATAACAACCGGCGCCAAATTCACTATAAAATCCAAAAAAGACAAATTAAGCGCCGATCCGATTAAAATATTCGGCGGATCACCGATAAGCGTTGCCGTACCGCCTATATTCGATGCAAATATTTCAAGAATTAAGTAAGGATACGGCGTTATTTGAAGTTTACGCGTTATTTGAAAAGTAACCGGCACAATAAGCAACACGGTCGTCACATTATCTAAAAACGCAGAAAAAACCGCCGTTACAATGCTTAAAACAACCAAAATACCTATCGGATTAGCCTTAACTTTCTGTGTACCCCATATTGCAACGAACTGAAACAAACCCGACCTCTCGGTAATACTCACAATCGCCATCATACCGACCAATAAAGAAATTGTATTAAAATCGACACTGGCAAACGCTTCCTGTTGCGTAATAACACCGGAAAAAATCATAAACATGGCTGCCATTAATGTTGCAACGGCACGATTTACTTTTTCGGAAAAGAGTGCCACATAACAAACAATCATAATCATTGTGGCTATCCATTGCGGTTCTAATATAAAAGAAAAGTATGTCATTCAGTCCGTTCCGTCTCACATATTATATTTATAATAAAAATAAAGTGTCGCTATGCCGACAGAAACAAACATCACCGGCAAACCAAACATCAAAAATTTTGCAAAACTGATGCGCTCGTTTTCTTTTGAGGCCATACCTGCCACAATAACATTGGCCGATGCCGCAATCAAAGAACCGTTACCTCCGAAACACGAACCAACGGCAAGGGCCCACCAAACCGGCATCATTACCTCCCTTCCGCCCATACTGGCTTCCATAGATTTCAATGTCGGAATCATGGTTGCCACAAACGGAATGTTATCAATAAAAGCCGACAATATCGCCGAAATCCACAGCACATAAAAAGTTGCTTTTTCCACACTGTTTTGCGTCAGTCTTATCAATTTATTTCCTAAAATTTCCAATGTTCCCGTTGTTTCCAATGCAAACACTATTGCAAATAAACCTATAAAGAAAAAAATTGTTGTCCAATCCACAAGCGAAAAAGCATCTTCAACTTTCTGGTCTCTTAAACCGTGTTCATCGCCCTCGGTATAAAACCAAAGCATTAAAGCCGCACCGAAAAGAGCTATTGTACCGTTTTGAACACGTAAATATTCGGCACCGATAAAACCGGCTAAAACTATTATCAACACAAATCCCGATTTTAATAAAAGCCTTTGATTTGTTATCATATCTTTAGGCCTCACACTGAGCAGTAATTCTTTATCTTCGGTGGTTGCCTGCAACTTACGCCCGACAAATCGGTCACAAACCAAAACAAGTAAAATTAAATTCAAAAACACAAGCGGTAACAATTCACGCACAAAATCCATAAAAGACAAATTAAGCGCCGATCCGATTAAAATATTTGGCGGATCACCGATAAGCGTTGCCGTACCACCTATATTTGAAGCGAAAATTTCAACCATTAAATACGGATATGGTGATAACTTTAAATTACGAGCAATTTGAAAAGTAACCGGCACAATCAGCAAAACAGTCGTTACATTATCCAATAAAGCAGATAAAACAGCCGTTATAACTGTCAAAACAATCAAAATTCCGCGCGGTGATGCCCTAACAATTCTGGTCGCTCCAATGGCAAGATATTGAAACATACCCGATTTTTCCGCAATCCCGACAATAATCATCATACCCGATAACAAAGCCAGCGTATTAAAATCAATGGCTGCAACCGCCGTTTCTTGGCTTAAAATACCGCATAAAATCAACACTGATGTTCCAAGCAGTACAGCCACGGCACGATTCAGCTTTTCCAAAAACAAAACAATATACGTTACTATTAAAACGGCAACCGCTATAATTTGAGCATTCAATCCCAACATAATCTACCCTTTAACAATCA
>JAGCOI010000230.1 GCA_017645485.1 Alphaproteobacteria bacterium
AAAAACACCTTTCACGACATTTGTAAAATAGGTAATATCAATCGGGCTGATTTCAACAAGTTCTTCATTATGAGAGAGATTGTCTTCATCAATAACATAGCGACCGATTTTACCTTCCGCAAAATCTTGAATAACGGCTTCGACCGGTAAATCACCGAAAACAGACATATAAACAGCCTGCACGGCAGCGAGTCTCGCGCCTGATTTTTGACGTATTTTTTGTGACACAAACTTAACCATTGTCATTTTCCTTTTGTTCTAAAACCGGTTTAACCAGTTCATCAAGTGTTTTTACAAATTCTTCAAAATCTTTGACTTCTTTAAAGTCTTTATAAACCGAAGCAAATCGAATGTAAGCGATATGATCAAGTCTTGATAAACTTTCCATGACAGCCTCACCGATTTGAAGCGTTGAAATTTCGCCTTCATATGAACTTTCAAATTTTCGGACAAGGGAATTGACAACCTTATCAATGCGTTCGGGCGAAACAGGGCGCTTGCGCAGAGCAATCGAAATGGAACGATGCAATTTTTCGCGGTCGAAAGGCGTTTTTTCGCCGTTTTTCTTAACAACGATTAATTCTCTGAGTTGAACACGCTCAAAGGTTGTAAACCTTGAGCCGCACTCGGGACATTCTCTTCTTCGACGAACGGATGTGTTATCATCGCTGTTGCGCGAGTCTTTGACAACAGTATCGTCAAATCCGCAAAACGGGCATTTCATTATTATTCGTTTCCTTTTTGTATAAGTTCATCGGCAACCTGATAGAGCTTGCTCGAATATCTGGCTCCTTTTATAAGCAAAATATCTTCATTTTGCAAGAGCTCTTTTAACAAAAAGTCAACAAGATTTGTTTTATCTTCAAAATAGTATTGTGTTATGCGTTCGGGTAAACAGGCGAGCATATCTTTCATTTCTTCGCACACACCGATAACGATATCAATATTTGTTTGCGCCAATATCTGTCCGATTTCAATATGTTTTTGTTTGGAATGAACCCCGAGTTCGGCCATTTTGCCGAGAAGGGCGATTTTGCGCCCTTGCGCAGGCATTTTATTAAGCGATTGAATAGCCAGTTTCATGGCTTCGGGTTGGCCTGAATAGCTGTCGTTGATAAGCGTGTATGTGGCGCCGTTTTTTATTTTTAAGATATGTTGTTTGCCTCTGCCTTCAAGCGCACCGAAATCTTTTATGTGCGTTGCGGCTTTTTTAATATCAAGACCGAGAGCTTGCAGAACGCTTAAAGCCGCCCATGCGTTATAAAGATAATGTTCGCCTTCGGTTTGCGTTTCAAAAGCAACATTCGGATGTATGTTTTTGCCAAACAAAATAATTTTATTTGTTTTTTCTTGTGCTTTTTGAATAAGAACATCCGCAAAATTTGTATCAGCATTGATAACGGCGGTGCCGTTTTTTTGCAAGCCTTCGAAAATTTCGGCTTTTGCAAGCGCAATATGCTTTAAGTCTTCAAAAAATTCAATATGCATCGGATAAACATTTGTGATAAGCGCAATATCCGGTTGAACATAAGAAGTTAGGCGAGCTATTTCGCCGGCACTGCTCATGCCCATTTCAATAACGGCAAAATCTGCACTTAAATCCATCCGGCACAGGGATTCCGGCACCCCGATAAAATTGTTGTGATTGCCGGCCGTGGCATAAACTTTGCCGAACTGTTCAAGAATAAATTTAATTTCTTCTTTGGTGGTGGTTTTGCCGGCACTTCCGGTTAAGCCGATAACGGGCCCCTTAAACTGACTGCGGATATAAGCGCCGATTTTGCCGTAGGCATCTAAGGTGTCTTGAACAAGAATTTGCTTGTTTTTATCGGCATTTGATACATATTTTGAGACAATCGCGGCGCAGGCGCCTTTTTCTAGAGCCTCGGCAACAAAAGTATGACCGTCGAATTTTTCGCCGCAAACGGCAATAAACAAATCACCTTTTTCAATATTTCGCGTATCTGTTGAAATATTTGAAACAGGGGCATTTTCAATGTTAAGATGAGATTGCAGAATATGTAAAATTTCGTTTACGGTCAGCTTCATGATGTTCCTTTCAGATGAATAAACATGATAAAAAATATTTGTAAAATGTTGGTAAATAAAACGCAAATTTTTTTAGTGAGATATGTTTGACATTAAAGGTAAAATATGATACCCTGAAGGTAAGATAACATATTATTTTAAAGGAGTAAGAACCATGACAGGCTTAAATGAGAAATTAGTGCGCATGATCGGTGATTATGATCCGACAAAGCAGGATATGCTTTGCAAAATTGATATTATCAGGCTTTCTCAGATGGAAGCACTCCAAAATCCGACACAAGATAAAAAAGATGTTATCGAGGCTTTTTTGAAATATGCCACGGCGGTGGTTCATAACCATCCGGATAAGCATTTAAATGAAAATATTGAAAGAATGTTTGGCGACAGTCTTGAAAAAATGGCTGAAATTGCACCTGAAGCATATGAAAAATATAAACAGGCAAGCATGCCGCATATGGTTGCAACGGGTATGCAAAAAGCACAATACGTACAAGGTATGTAATCAGAATGTAACGTTGATTTGCTCAACGTTTTCGGGCATGGGTGTTGCCGTGCAAATTAAAAATTCAAAATGTTTAATATAAGTATGGACCGGTTTGATTTGCGGCCTGTCAAGTTTGAAATCTGCTTCATAAGCCGTCCATGATTTAAAGAAATCAAGCGGTGATTGTGCTTGTTGAAACTTCATGCGTTCGGCAATTTTTTGATAGTTTCGCTTTAAGTCAACGGCTTCGATATCTACCCCGACGGGATTGTCGCAAACAGCCAAAACAACAAAATTTTGACAGTGAGCCAGACTGATATAACCATCTTTAACAACAACTTTGCCCGAAGGCAGGGTTCGATAATTCGGACCGACATATTTTGAAATAAGGAAACGGCCGACCAAAAATTGCATGGCTCG
>JAGCOI010000231.1 GCA_017645485.1 Alphaproteobacteria bacterium
ATTGGCGCTCAAACAGGCTCTTTTTGCCGGAGAGACAAAGTATGCCATGGCCTTAAAGGTCAGCTTCGGCGGCGAGTTGAAACAAACAGGCAGCACCCATTGTGTTGAGTGGCTCTGGAAAGGAGACAGGGAGCTTAAAATTGACGAAGCCATCCGTGCTCTTTTCAATGTCGTATAAAAAATATCCCGAAGTGTTGATACAACATTCGGGATATTTTTTTTATTTTGTATTTAACGCTTGCATATATGCATATATATTTTGTTGCCACCCTTTTGCCGCGCGATTGATACAATCATTATATTTTGTTCTCGTTTCACAGGGCACAGCTATTCGCCCGCAAACAATTTTCTTACCCGTATTTATCACTTCGGGAATTTTCCATGCCTTGTTTTCAAGCTTGTAACGCGCCAAATCGGCAAATAAGCGTGCTTCCATATAGTCTGCATATTGAGACATACGGACACACGGCTCTTTTACAAAACGGGTGCGAAGTTTTTCAAAAGAAGCCTCATGTTCGGGTAAAACGTATCCTTTGCCCTTAAGCAAATTTTCAAAACTGCGTCGTACAATCGGGTTTTTCCAACCACCGCCGAATAAAAGCATATCGGAGGGCATTTGAACACAATCGGGAACAAGCGTTAAGGCTTGTGTTGCAATATAAGCCGCCGCATATTCAAAGGTGTATACGGCATCGTTAAAATCTACGTTTTGAGCATAGCGGAAAATTTCATCTTTATGGTAGTATGCGGGGTCGCCGGATTTGGGCAGAGGAGTTTCATAAAACGAGCGACCGCAATCAAAAATAGTTTGCAGAAGTTTTTTGTTTAAGTTTCCTTTGCTTCCGAACATGCCGTTTTTATCAAATGCTTCGTTTGTGTGGCGACGGATATAGTTGTCGGTATATTCATTAAAAGGGCCGGCATCGGCACCGATTTGTGCCGTGCGATTGACGATAATGGCAAAATTTGAGGTGTTTCCGCCGTTATAAAAACAACCGTCACCTTCTTTGGCTGCAATATGTGCATTATGCGGTGGTACTAAAGGTGCACCGTCAAAGCCGGCTTGAATGCAATCGGAACGAAAATCATAAACAACCTTGATGCCCGTTAAATCGGCAAGCATTTGCCCCGAGCCGATTTGAAGCGTGTAAGGAAGAGTACCTTCTTTTTTTGCTTTGGACGGCGGATTATGGTCAAGCGTTTTGCCGTGAAAACCGATAGCATCAATCGTTTTTTTATCTATATTGTTTTGCGCACACATCTCATTAACACACTCGGCGACTTCACGCACATAGTCATCGTGAATCGACTGAAAATCGGGTAAGGCTTCTATTTCTTTAGGTGTTTTATTTTTTACGTCCTCACGCAGAACCTCCATGCGTTGCTGCATGTCTTTTGAATATGGTTTGGTATATGCGCAGATATCGGTCATAACATCTCCGTCAAATTCGGTTAAGACAAGATCTATGGCATCCATGGAATTTCCCGTCATATTTCCGATAATTCTATATTTCATTGTATACTCCCGAAAAATTACATATTTTTTGACTTAGCCATATGATGTATCAAATTGAACAACATCGTATTTTCGCGACCAAACTTATCAAAATGATGATATTCGGTTTGTTTTCCGTTTTCATCAAACTTTTTAATTTCTTCCATACGCCCGTTTTCTCTGTATTTGATTTTCATCATCGGTACATCTTGTTTATTGTAAACACAAACATCTTTCGGATGCAAATGTTCCCAATTAACCTCATACATACCTTCATCAAAAACACATCTGAGCAACCTGGAATGAACATTTTTCGTTTCATATTGCTCAACAACCGCGTATGCCGTACCCGGCTTTTGCGTAAAAGGCGATTGAGAGGGCGGATACAACTTAAGCTTATTATCCTCTCGCTCCATAACCAACTGTTCTAAATCATCATAAAACCCTATTACATTGCTTCCGGTTAAAATCGGCGCATGCTCTATAACACGACCGCTTGCATCATAAAATGTCGTGTGTTTTGCTTTCATATCGGTTACACGATAACCCATATAATCGGTTATTTCCAATCCGCGCATATGTTCATATGAATAAAAATGCGGAACAAATATCTCATCGTTAACAATACGTTTGGTTTCCTGTAAAGTTCTCGCACCGTCTTCTTTCCCGTTTGTTTTATAAAAAATTTTAATTCCGTCGGTTGTTTCTCTTGTCTTAAAAACCGGCATAATTCCGTCGCCACGCCTGTAATACGCACCGATTCCCTCCAATTTTTTGGTATTTCCCAAAAGTTCAACGGAATCCATATATTTTTTATCGTTTTTTTCTTCGGCTGATATGCGCCATACTTCATGGTTCAAATCAATCCGCGCAATCGGTTTGCCGTCTTGCGTGGTTATTTCCATAATATTGTTTGCTTTTTTCTTCCATATCAGGTTTTCCGGTTTATAACCCATAAGCGCCTCCGAAACATAAATCCAGCAATGTCTCAAGCCTACATTTTCTTGATTTATTTGTCAAGGTTAAATAAAATCCCTTGACATAGACAAAAAACGGTATATCATTAGCCTTAACAACTTAAGTATATGTTTAATTAATAAATAATCATTATGAATAAAAGACAAATCGTCAAGTTCCTTCGCTATTACGGAGGTTCGTTTTTGCATGTACCCCAGCAGGTTATCTTGGATTCCCGTGATAAGGATTTAATCCGAGCCTACATCAACAACTACTCTTTCAGCGCCGATGCGGAAAAAGAATTTGTATTGACCGGTGATGAAGAACTTGTCAAGGCCTACGTTGCCAAATACGTTTTATATCCGGAAAATGAGTTTTATTTCATTGTCTCGGGTGCCAAACACCTTATCAAGGAATATATCAAGAACACATCGCTTGAATATGAATCCGAGGTCGCGCTGATTGCCCATCAGGATGCCGAATTAATGGCAATATATGCAAAAAACAATGTTTTGGACAAGTGTGCCGAGCTCAATCTTGTCGACACAGGCAACATTGAGCTGATTAAGGCCTACGTTTTGCAGTGGCCTCTCGATTTACAGGCAAAAACAGAATTAAACCTGTCCGGCAATAAAGAATTGATTGCCTTGTACAACAGTTTGCACTGATATAAAAAGCCTCTTTTAAAAGGGGCTTTTTATGTTTTAAAGTTCTTTCTTGACAAATGCGCCTATATTCCGTATAAGAGATGCACTTATTTATTATTGTTTCACTCAAATTAATATTTCTATGATTTTAAACCGAGTTACTTGTTCGGGGCCCAATGAGTTCACGAACATACATGATTTGCTTGAATTGATGTCAACTTTCCCCTTAGGTGAAGTTGCCATTCAGGTATCAGACAGACAGTCGCCTGC
>JAGCOI010000232.1 GCA_017645485.1 Alphaproteobacteria bacterium
AATTTTTCCCTTTGTATTTTCGGATATAACGCCTATATATCCTTCATTTCCCCAAAAGCTTTTCGGCAAAACATTCTGCCAACCGGCCGATAAAAATTCTCTGCATGAATTTTTTTTATACATATCCGTAAAATGCACATATATATAGTTATACAATTTTGAAACCGCATATGTTGTCTTAACATCAATTTCACCCAAAACAACATCACAGACTTTCTCATTTTTATTAAACATACTTGGTTTTACATGGCATTGATCAATCAAATTACGGCCCTGAATCGAAATAGCACCGTTCAAATTAGCTTTTTCTTTTAAAAGAAACGGCATCTGAGCCTGATATCTTTCAAACAACGTATACATTGTATCATTAATTTCCACCATTTTATTATGGTGTCTGATTTGAGTATATCTTGAAATTAAAAAACCGCACACGAAAGATATCAACAAAAAAATACCCGCAGCGGCAAAAAGCGATCGACCTCGTTGAGTAATATGGCGCATAGTATCCTCCCGACACTTCACTGATAACAGTATGCAAAATAAAAGTTAATAAATTCTATACATAATTTTTCATATACATCTGAACGCCATCAAGCTGTTTTTTACACATATAACACATATAAACAAAATGATAAATCATCATTAAAACAATAACTTAGAACACAAAAAAACTTTTTATTGCCCTTATGTTAAAAAAAACGCTTGCCAAAGCGAGATAAATTTGATAACAAGCTAACAAGACTTGCTTTAGAGTCTGAAATTTGTTTTAATTTTATTGAGGTTTAAAATATGACTGATACCGCAAATCGCGTTAAAAAGATTGTCGCTGAGCATCTTGGCGTCGAAGAATCTAAAGTCACGGAAAGCGCCAGCTTTATTGATGATTTAGGTGCCGACAGCTTAGATACCGTCGAACTCGTGATGGCTTTTGAAGAAGAATTCGGATGCGAAATTCCGGATGATGCCGCCGAGAAAATATTAACCGTGAAAGATGCGATAGACTATCTTTCAAAGAATGCGTAAGTCTTGTGGCTTAGGTTAAAATCTGAAAACTCGCTGTTTTTAAGCGAGTTTTTTGTACTCATTAGGATAGAAACGAGGTTCTTATGAAAAGAGTTGTTATTACCGGATTAGGCATTGTATCCCCTTTAGGCGTTGGTGTAGAATATAACTGGAAGCGTTTGCTTGCCGGAGATTCGGGTATTGTTAAAATCACCGACAGAGATTTAAAAGACATTCCCGTACAAATCGCCGGCCTTGTACCATGGGGGCAGCAAGAAGGGCAGTTCAACATTAATGATGTTTTGCCTGTTAAAGAGCAAAAAAAGAACGATACTTTTATTGTATACGGCATTGCAGCCGGTCAACAGGCCATGAAAGATTCCGGTTTTATACCTCAAACCCCTCAAGAACAAGAGCGTTCAGGCGTTTTAATGGGGTCCGGTATCGGCGGTCTGCAAACAATATACGAAAGTTCGCTTGCTTTTAACGAGCTCGGTATGCGTTGTGTATCGCCTTTTTTCATACCTTCCGTTCTTATTAATCTTATTGCGGGTAATCTTTCCATTCAATTTGGTCTCAAAGGCCCTAACGAAGCTTGTGTTTCGGCTTGTTCAACGGGTGCACATGCCATCGGCGAAGCTTACGAAATCATCAAGCGCGGTGATGCGGATGTTATGTTGGCGGGTTCTTCCGAAGCTGCAATCAATGTTTTAGGGCTCGGCGGATTTGCACGTATGCGTGCCTTAACATCCGATTTCAATGATTCTCCGACACAAGCATCCAGACCGTGGGATAAACGTCGTTCCGGTTTTGTAATGAGTGAAGGTGCCGGTGCCGTTGTTTTAGAAGATTTGGACCATGCACGCGCACGCGGTGCAAAAATTTATGCCGAAGTCGTCGGATACGGTGTTTCCGCAGATGCTTACCATATCACAACACCATCGGGCGAAGGTGCCAAAAGGTCTATGCAGGAGGCCTTACGTAAAGCTTTTGATAACGGTGTACGCATGGAAGATGTTGACTATATTAACGCACACGGCACATCTACCATGGCCGGTGATGTCGGCGAAGCTTTGGCTGTCAAAGAGGTATTTGCGGACCATGTTAAAAATATTTCCATGTCATCAACCAAGTCTTCCATCGGGCATTTACTCGGTGCGGCCGGCTCTGTTGAAGCCGTCTTTTCCATACTTGCCATCCGCGATCAAATTTGCCCGGCAACATTAAACCTTGAAGACCCCGAAGATGAGGTTAAAGATATGGATTTGGTACCGTTAACACCGAAAAAACGGCAAATAAATGTTGCCATGTCAAATTCTTTCGGTTTCGGTGGTACAAACGCAACGCTTATTTTCAAAAAATACGCCTAAATGAAGAAACTGGTTCTTTTTATATTGTTTTTTTGTATTTTAAGCACCGTCGGTGTCTTTTACTATGCTCGCTCGGTTTTTTTATTGCCGTTGCC
>JAGCOI010000233.1 GCA_017645485.1 Alphaproteobacteria bacterium
CAGGAATAGTTGGCTACACGAGAAAAAGAAGTGGAACAAGGGTTGTCGAGAGCAAGAAACAACTATAGCTGGGTTGAAAAAGCCTTTCACGACAGAAAAGACAGTTTGAGCGCACAAGGATATCATAATGCAGAGGAATATTTTAAGAAATTGATAGATGTTGCCGATGCATTGGAAAAAAATCCGACATCGACACTCAACGATTTGAAATCTATCTATGGTGTTTTTGATGAACAAGAACCATTGCAACGACGATTAACCGATTTGCAAAATCAGCTGACCGAGCAGCAAAAATTTATTCAAATGCGCGATTGTGAACGCGCTCAGCAAGAATTAGCCGCTTTTTTGAATGCAAAAGATGATTCGGGATGTTTGAAACATGTTTATTTTGATGATGTAAAAGATGAGATGAAAGCGCTTTTACGTGCAGGTCTCGCAACCAATTATGAAGATGCATATAATCAATCGCTTTGGCGTGTTGAAAGTGTGCGTCAAAACTTGTTAAGGGATATGGCCGAGGCTGAAATTAAACGAAGAGAACATGAAGCTCAAAAAATAAAAGATGCCGGATTTTATCCGAGTTCAAAAGCTGATGCAAAACCTAAGGTTTTGAGTCTGCGCGAAGAAATTGAACGTAATTATGATTTGTTAGGAGAATATAATGACAGGTAATACGAATTTTGATATGTTGCTGACTACAACCTTAAAGTCAAGAACAGGAAAGTTGGCAGATAATATGAGTGACGGTAATGCTCTTTTAAGACGTTTGAAAGAACGGGGCAATATTTGTCCTATTTCGGGCGGCACATCAATTGTTGAGGAACTGGAATACGGTGAGAGCGATTCTTATTGGTATTCGGGTTATGATACGTTGACATTTAATAATCCGCAACTTTTTACGGCAGCCGAATATGAAATGAAATTTTTGGCGGCGCCGGTCGGGGCTTCCGGTGAGGAATTGCTCAAAAACAGCGGTAAAGAACGCATCGTCGATCTTTTGCTGGCTAAAGTGAAAAATGCCGAAAAAACGTTAAAAAATCAAATGTCCGTCGCTATTTATTCTGATGGAACAGGTTCTTCCGGTAAACAACTGACAGGCCTGAAAGCATTGGTTGCAGATGTGCCGACATCGGGAACGGTCGGTGGTATTAATCGTGCAACATCCGGTAATGAATTTTGGCGAAATTGGGCAAAAACAGCTTCGGCATCGCTGACTTCAGAAACAATTTATGATGCGATGAATGAAGCTTATTTGGGCTGTTCACGCGGAACGGACAGACCTGATTTGATTGTGGCAAGTGATGATATGTATAAAATTTATGAAAGCTCACTTGTGCCGCAACAGAGATTTGTTAATGCCAAATTGGCTGATGCCGGATTTCAGAATTTGAAATTTAAGGGTGCAGATGTGATTTATGACGGCGGCACAGGTGGTGCATGTCCGGCTAAACATATGTATTTCTTAAATACGGAATATTTAAGATTGCGTCCGCATAAAGATCGTAACTTCAAAATGATTGGAGATAAAGATCGTGTGGCCGTTAATCAGGATGCAATTTATCGCATTATCGGTTGGGCAGGAAATTTGACCATGAGTAATGCCAAATTGCAAGGTGTTTTGATTGATTATACGGCACCTGCCGGCAGTAATTAAAAAGTATGGGGCGTGATGAGCGCCCCTTTTTTTGGGAGTTTTTCATGTCTGATAGTGAAGATTTTTTAATATTTCAAAGTTTTTTAAATGGCGAAAAAACAGAAAAAGGTGTGGTCGCTTCATTTTATAACAAATTTGTGCGTACAGGCCGTTTTTTGGAAAACGGATTGCCTGAATTCAGTCGCAAAGTGTTTATTAAAATACGCGTTGTTAACAGTATTGACGAAGTGGACAGACCGGCAGAAGATGCTGATATCCATCGTTTTGCAAGAGAATATGCCTTGTTTAAGATTAAAAATGAAAACAATATGAATAAAGGCACACCCTTAAATCAATTTGCTTTTTTATCACCCGCACAAATTGAATGTTGTGAATTCAGAAATGTTTTTACGATTGAAGATTTGATTACACTTGAAGATGAAAAAGCTTCGACTTTGGGCTTGTTTAACGAAAAAGAAGCAGCAAAAAAATTTTTGGAAGCTTCCAAAAACAACAAAATGATTTCTGATTTTGAAAACAAAATACATTTTTTGGAAAGTGAAATTGTACGCCTGAAAGAAGAAAATGAAATTTTGAAAGCAAAAGTTGAGGCAAAATCATCGG
>JAGCOI010000234.1 GCA_017645485.1 Alphaproteobacteria bacterium
CATTTCAAACAAAACAGCGGCAAACAATGCGGCTTCGTCGCCACCTGTGCCGGCACGTACTTCCAAAATAGCGTTTTTCTCGTCATCTTCGGATTTAGGTAATAAAGCTACTTTAATATCATGCTCAATTTGGGGCAGTTCTTCTTTTATGGAATAATATTCTTCAGAGGCTAAATCACGCATTTCTTTATCAAGGCTTTCATCTGACAACATTTGTTCGGCATCATGCATATTTTTTTGTGCAGCCTGATATTTTTCAATAATTTCAACCACGGGTGAAAGAGTGGCAAATTCTTTGTTGAGTTTGACCAATTCGTCCGGATTTGAGGTTGTGCTTAAAAGGGCATTGACCTCTTCAAAACGTGATACAACCTGACTTAATTTTTCATCAAAATTCATTTTATTTCCTCTAATAAATCTTCAAGTTTCACTTCACGTTGTTCGCCGGTATCTAAATTTTTTAAAGTGGCATGACCGCGCGCCAATTCATCGGTGCCTAAAATCACAGCCAAATAAGCATTGGCTTTGTTGGCTTTTGCCATGCGCTTTTTTAAATTGCCGCTGTAAGAATGCTCTACGCAAAAACCGGCATTTCTTAACTGATAAGCGATTTGAAGTGCATGGTTATGTCCTTCGTCACCGACTTCAATAACGGCAATGGGGCGGGGAAGTGAAACATCTTTTTCAAAAAGCATAGAAAGTCTTTCAACACCACATGCCCAACCGATACCGGCAACATCACCGCCGCCCATTTCGGCCACTAAACCATCATATCTTCCGCCGGCCAGCACAGTGCCTTGCGCACCGAGTTTTGTTGTAACAAATTCAAAGACCGTATGCGAATAATAATCAAGACCGCGTACAAGTTTATTGTTAACGACATAAGGAATTTGAAGCAAATCAAGACCTTTAAGAACCTCGTTAAAGAATGCCTTTGATTCTTCATTTAAGCTGTCGGCATATAAAGGTGCGTCTTCAACAACGCGCTTATCACATTCTTCTTTGGAATCTAAAACGCGAAGCGGATTTTTATCAAGTCTTTCGACACTGTCTTGAGAAAGTTCGCTTATATGATCTTTCAAATAATTGACAAGTTTCGCACGGTAAACGTTTCGACTTTCTTCGTCTCCAAGTGAATTGATTTCTAAAACAACATCATTTTCAAGCCCGAGTTGTTTTAAAAAGTCATAAGCCATGGCGATAACTTCAATATCGGCTTGAGGTGTGCTTACGCCAAGCATTTCAACACCGAATTGGGTAAATTGACGTTGACGTCCTTTTTGGGGACGTTCATAACGAAACATAGGACCGTGATAAAACAATTTAACCGGTAAATTTTGTTGCATACCTTCGGAAACAAAGGCACGTACAACACCCGCCGTACCTTCGGGACGCAAAGTCAGGCTTTCGCCACCGCGGTCTTGAAAAGTGTACATTTCTTTTGTGACCACATCCGATGTGTCGCCTAAATTACGTGCAAAAACTTCAGTAAATTCAAAAATCGGTGTTTCGATTTGTTCAAAACCGTATTTTTCAACTGTTTGAGAGGCAAGCTCAATTACTTTATTTGCTTTGCGTTTCAAAATACCGTATAAATCGTATGTTCCGCGAACGCTTTGTGTTTTAACCATTTTGTTTTTCCTTTCGCACAACACAAAACTGCGGATTGGTATTCAAATTCCGCTGTTTCGTTTGTTTACAATATCTAATGTTTGATAAATTTATCTAAATTGATGTTCGTTTGTTTTCTCGGGCCGGCGACTTGCGTCAAAACATTGTTGATGTAGACATCAACATTATAATATTTGCCGAGTGATAAAATCATACCATCAACATAAGGCGTTTTAAACTCAAAACCTTTTTGACGTATGCCGCTGACGTATACTTTATTTTTGTCTTTTAATTCAATCCATGATTCGCCCTTAAATTTTAAGCGAATCTCATCGGGTTGCTTTTGGGGTTGTTGTTTTTCTTCTTCCACATATTCCGCTTCAAGAACAACAACCTGAGGTGCATCGGACACAGCCGTATCTTTCTCGGAAAGTTGGACTTGTTCATCTTGCAAAGGTACAGAGCTTTTTGAAACAATCTCCGGTTCTTCATTGACGGGGATAACTTCTATCAATTCAACCGTGTCGGTTTGGTTTAATACTTCATCTTCAGGAGCTGATATAAAATGGATTGATACCCATAATAAGTACAAAACAAGCGTAGCGCCCAAACCGAAATAAATATATTTTTTATGCGGTATTGTAAGAGCTGTATGCTGACGAACAATCGGTTGAGATTGTTTTTCTTTTTTGGGAAAAGCTTGTTGTTTATATATTTGTGCGATTCTGGAAGCATTTAACCCCAAATATGCAGCATAAGAACGTATAAAACCGACACCGTAAGGAATGGGCGGTAAAGTTTGGTAATCATCTTCTTCCAAAGCTTTAATATACAGTTTGCGAATACACAATGCATCCGAGACGGCTTCAATCGATTTTTTTTGTTTCAGACGTGTATATTTTAAAAACATACCGATGGTTGTTGCTTCCTCGGAAGGGGGTGTTTGATTGATTTGTTCTTCTTCCACTTTAACTATCCTTCATTGAAATATTTTAAGGCATTAAAACACACTTTTTTTTAAATTGCAATACCATGATCATAAGCATACGCCACTAATTGTGGACGAAGTGTTTTTTTGTTCGACCTTAAAAGGTGTTGTACGTAATCTCTTAAATCGTTTATATGTGTAGAACGAACTGTCTTTTTGATTGCGGTAAAAGCAGACCCCGTGCATGAAAAAATTCTGTATCCCAATCCGAGTAATGCTATAATTTCAACGGGAACACTTGCCATTTCGCCGCATACACTGCACGGAACATGATATTGGTTGGCTTTTATGATGATGCTTTGCATCACTTTTAAGAAAGGAGCGGACAATACGTCGTAACGATTCTCAAGACGAGGATTCGTTCTGTCTGAGGCGAAGATAAATTGCGCCAAATCATTCGTGCCGACAGAAATAAAATCTGCCTCTTTTAAGATTTCATCCAGTTCAAAAATTACGGATGGTACTTCAATCATCAGACCGATATTTAATTTTGTCGGTAACATATTGCCGTTTTGCCGCTGTTTTTCATATTCAAGCAATAAGGTATTTTTAGCCTCAATAAACTCATTGTAACTGGAAATCATCGGAAACATAACATCAAGCTGTCGTCCGGCACAAGATTTTAAAAAAGCTTTCATTTGACTGCGCAATAAAGCGCGTCTGTCAAGCGTAATGCGAATGGAACGCCAACCGATAGCGGGATTTTCTTCTTTTAAATCACCCCAATAAGGTAAGAGTTTATCCGAACCGACATCTAAACTTCTGAATATAACATGCTTATCTCTTGCTTGATTTAAAACTTTTTTATATATGCGTACCTGC
>JAGCOI010000020.1 GCA_017645485.1 Alphaproteobacteria bacterium
CGCAAGAGGCAGCGTTGCAAGAGAACCGAATGTTCCCGGTGCTTTTTTAGCAAGACCGGCACCGAAAAAAGTGGCTATAAATAAGGCAATTTTCTTTTTCATGTGTTTCTCCAAAAAATTAAAGGTGATTATAAAACATCAAAATTAAATTGCAATGATATTTTTTTCATTTATATTAACCAAAAAAAACAGGATAAAAAAATGGTTCAGGTTATAACATTCGGTTGTCGTCTTAATGCATTTGAGTCTGAAGTGATTAAAGAAAAACTTCGGACATTTTCGGATGATTTGATTGTGATTAATACATGTGCGGTTACGGGGGAAGCCGAACGTCAATGCAGGCAGGCTATCAGAAAGCTGAAAAAAGAAAATCCCAATGCCAAAATTGTGGTGACCGGATGTTCGGCCGAAGTTCATCAGGATAGTTTTTTAAAGATGAAAGAAGTTTCTTTGGTTTTGGGTAACAAAGAAAAAAATGATATTGAACGTTATGTTAAACAAATAGGTGAAATAAAAAGCAAAGTTGAAGGTGTTTCAAGTGATGAAGATGTGAACGGCTATATGATAACGGGGTTTGAAGGTCGTCAAAAAGCTTTTGTACAAATTCAGCAAGGGTGTAACCACCGATGCACTTATTGTATTGTGCCGTATGCACGCGGAAAAAATCGAAGCGCAACGATTGAACATGTTGTTGCACAGGTTAAAATGCTGTGCCAAAAAGGCTTAAAAAAGATTTGTTTGACAGGTGTCGATTTATGTTCATATCAATACGGGCTTGCGAGTGTTGTGCATGCCATTTTGCAAGAAGTTGTTGAACTTGAAGAACTTTCGTTCGGATCTCTTGATCCGGCGGCGGTGGATAAAGAATTAATCCGCTTAATCGGTCAAAATAAAAAGATATCACCTTATTTTCATTTATCCGTTCAATCGGGAGACAATTTAATATTAAAGCGTATGGGGCGTCGGCACACACGAGAAGATGTTATCAATTTGTGTGCTCAGATTCGTTTGGTTCGTGCAGATGCTGTTTTCGGGGCGGATTTTATTTGCGGTTTTCCGAGCGAATCGGAAGAGGCTTTTGAAAATACATGCCGACTTGTTGAACAAGCAGATATTACAAAATTGCATGTTTTTCCTTATTCCGAACGGGATAGCACACCGGCGTCCAAAATGCCGCAAATAGATATGCATATTCGCCGCGAACGTGCAAAAATTTTAAGAAACTTGAGAGGAAGTACAGATGATTAATTTTTTTCAAAAATTGGGACTGGGCTTAAAAAAGACATCCGATAAAATTTCGGAAGGTATTAAAAATATTGTCAACAAACGCAAAGTAGATAAAGAAGTTTTGGAAGAATTGGAAGATTTGTTAATCACTGCCGATTTAGGGGTGAAAGCCAGCCAAGATATTATCGCTGCGTTTTCAAAAACCAAATTTGATAAAGAAGTGGAGGACAAAGAAGTCAAAGAGACTTTGGCCGCTCAAATAGCAGAGTTGTTAAAACCCTTGGAAGCGTCTTTTTGTGTGACGCAACATAAGCCGTATGTGATTTTAATGGTTGGTGTGAATGGGGCGGGCAAAACAACAACCATCGGTAAGTTAGCTTCAAAATTGACGGCTCAAGGTAAAAAAGTTTCGTTTATTGCGGGCGATACATTTCGAGCAGCAGCCGTCGAACAATTGGAGGCGTGGGCATTTCGTGCATCCGCACATATTATTAAAGGCGCACCTGGGGCAGATGCCGCCGGGCTGTGTTATGACGGCTTAAATGCCGCAATTAAAAGAGGTGATGATGTGGTGTTTATTGATACGGCAGGTCGGTTGCAAAATAAGAACGGCTTGATGGATGAGTTAAAAAAAGTTGTGCGTGTGATTAAGAAAGTGCTGCCTGATGCACCTCATTTAACACTTTTGACCATTGATGCCACAACGGGGCAAAATGCTGTTTCTCAAGTGGCAACATTTCAAGAGATTGTTGATGTTAACGGCTTGGTCGTGACTAAACTGGACGGCTCTGCTAAGGGCGGTATTTTGGCAGCCGTTGCCAAAGAATATCCCGTGCCGGTCTATTTTGTCGGCGTCGGTGAAAAAGTGGAAGACCTGGATGTTTTTAAGGCCGATGATTATGCCAAGAATTTGATGGGTTTGTAATCGGTATATATTAAGGTATAAATACCGTTAAATTAAAAACATTTTGTAAAACAAACAGGCAGATAAAGCAGATTAATAAACTTATAAGCGGGGTAGAAAACCAACCGATAACGATGCGTGAGGTAATTGACCAATTAATGCCGC
>JAGCOI010000235.1 GCA_017645485.1 Alphaproteobacteria bacterium
GCATCGGATACAATAAGTGACGGCGTTAACCTGATTACGGGAACGGCAGGAAGTGTTGTTCAGGGCGGTGCGGATATTATCGGCGGTACGGCTAAAGGTGTGTTCAATTTGTTGACGGGCGGTTCAAAAAAGAAAAAAGAATGAAAGAGATATATTTTAAGATTACCGGACGTGTGCAGGGTGTCGGTTTCCGACGCTTTGCCGTTCGCACGGCCAAAGAAATAGGCGAATTGTCCGGCTGGGTACGTAATGCCGAAGACGGCTCGGTTGAAGTTTTTGTACGCGGTGGGGAAGACAAAGTGGAAGAAATGATAGCTTTGTGCCGAAAAGGTCCGTTGTTCGGTCGGGTAGATAACATTACGTTTTTACCGAAAATAACCAATTATTTTTTACCACCGATTATCGATGGGGTTTTTGAGCGTATTTAGTTTGAATAATGAAAAGCATTGACGATTGCTCAAAAAAATGCTATAATCGGCACGTTTTTGACAAGGATTAAAATATTGGAACCCATTAATAAGGAATATGAACCGCTTCTTTCGTATTTAACGGAGATTATGCACCGCTTGAAAAATCAGAGCAGTGTGTTAAGGCCGATGGATATTCGTTTGGTTTTAAGCGATATGCCGGACCGGACGGATAATGCTTATTGTTTCAGAGAAGAAAAAATAATTTTAATGGGGTTGCAATATTTAAAAATGCAGGCGCAATACGGCGAAGATATGGTGGCGGCAACCATTGCGCATGAATTATCGCATATTGTTTACAGAAACAAATATCAATTTTACGGGTTATCAAAAGAAGAAGAAGTTTTTGCGGATATGTACGGCATTATTTTGCGGCATCGTGCCGGTTATAATACGCGCATTAACCCTTGGCGAAAACGGATAAAGTATAAAATCAACGAAAATGTGCATCCTCAAGGTAAAATAAGACGTTTGATTATGAATCGTCTTTCATCTTCTTTGGAAACAAGAAATGTTAAAATTACCCCGTTTCGGGTAAATTTTCCTGAAAGCGAATTTATAACAAATTTGGATGAATATCCTCAAAATGTGAATGATATGGGACATGACACTTCTCAAAAGATATATACGGATATTCAAATCAGACGCGATACCGAATATACGGAAAAAGAAAGAAAATTGACTGAGAAACGGCTGAAAAGTATTCTTGGGCTTAAATCGTTGAATATAAAACACAGAAACTTTATTAAATCATTGAATTGTCAAACGTTGTCCGGTGCACAATTTTTTGAATTGTATGAAAAAGTGATGAAATCCGATGATTTGAAAGATGATATGTTTTTAATGCTGAAATTTCGTGATGCTTTGGCATATATCAATTTTAGGGAAGATGGAGATTTGTTTCCGGACTTGTGGCAGGCATTGGACAATCAGGCAATTCATATGACGAAAATAGCACTGAAATCAATGACAGAGGATTGGATACTGGATTATTTAAAAATTTTTATGGATGTGCGTTTTCGTCTTCGCGATAAAAATAATCGGCAAAAAATTTATAAATTTTTTGCGCAAAGTTTTGCCGCTCAATATGGCAATGATACGGGAACAGATGAATACGGCGCTCTTTTGGCAATGGAATTAAAAACTTTGAGCGGCAGAATGTGTGCGGCGGATGTTTATGCTTTTACAAAAACATTATATCAGGAACTGAATATTCAAGATAAAAACATGCCTGTTTTGCAAAGTTTTATGGAACGAAACAGGTTTGAGATGATGTCCGTGCGCCTGGAAACTTTAATAACGGAATGTTTGATTAATTCAAAACAGGCTTTGATGACGTTGGAATATTTGACGGGTATTCATCAAAAATCATTTCAGTTTAAGGGTGTTTATCAGAAAAAAACGGGTATAAAGGAGTATTCTTATATTACGGCACCGATCTTAAAAGAAATTCGTAATGATTTGGAAAACATACATCCGTCAAAACGTGCCGATTTGTTTGGATTGCTGATGGAAAATATCGGAACACGTGGCAACTTGAAAAAACTGGATTTGTTCGTTGATAAAAGAGATGAACAAAGTGATGTATATAAAAAATTGATGCAAACGTATATTAAAACCTATGCCCCCGACCAACAACACGATGTTGTGGCAACTTTGGTGAGTTTGAAAGAAATAAATAAACCTTTCGGATATGAAGATTATTTTAAGGCATTGTTGATGCATTCGGGAATAGACGGGCGCAGAGTTCATGATGCTTTGTATCAAACAAAATCTGCCGCATGCGTTTCGGATATGTTTCACAGATCATCGCCGCTTTATAAGGAAAACAATATTATTTTTGCAAATTTGCGTGAACTGGGTGAGCAGATAAAAAATAAAAAAGATAAACAGCTTTGCAAAATAGGAACGCAAATTGAGCTTGCAACCCAGAAAAAACAGGCACTCAGAGCTGTAAGGGAAATATAAAGCGATATTTTATTTTTTAAGCCACAATTTGATGTTTTGATTGTGTTCGTTTAAGGTTTTTGCAAAACGATGTCCGCCGTTTCCGTCCGCAACAAAATAAAAATACGGTGTTGTCTCGGGATGGGCAACGGCTTCTATTGCTTTTATGCCGGGGTTGCAAATCGGTGTCGGTGGTAAGCCTTTATATTTATATGTATTGTAAGGGCTGTCAATTTCTAAATCTTTGCGTTTTAAGGATCGTTTTAAATCTGACCGGCCGAGTGTGAGCGCATATATAACGGTGGGATCGGTTTGCAAAGGCATATCAATATTGAGGCGATTGATAAAGACGGAAGCAACTTTTGCCCGTTCGGCATTGATGCCTGTTTCTTTTTCGACGATGGAAGCTAAAATCAAAAACTCTTCTTTGTTTTTTAAGGGCAGATTGCTATCACGATTGTTGTATGCTTTATCAAGAGCCTGTTTCATGTTTTTTTGAGCCGATTGAACAATATTATAACGCGTCTCCCCTTTGGCAAAAGTATATGTTTCGGGTAATAGCGATCCTTCGGGCACGTTTTCGGGAATATTGCCCGATAAGAGCGTATTGTCGTTTATCAGTTTAAGCATTTGTGCCGTTGTAAGACCTTCGGGTAAAGTTAAACGATGCATAATGACTTTGCCTGAAGTAAATGTTTTTAAAATATTAAGTAAGGACATATGCGGTGTTAAAAGATATTCGCCGGCTTTTAATTGTGTGTCTAACTTATAAAAACGCATCGCAAGCCGCGCCAACAGCGGATGAGATACAAAATTTTGCTTAGTCAGTTTTGCGGCCAGCTTTTGAGCGGAATCGCCTTTTTGCAGTTCAAAAACAACAGGCTTGTTATATGGCAACGGCAATA
>JAGCOI010000236.1 GCA_017645485.1 Alphaproteobacteria bacterium
AAGCGTGTGGATTTGGAAGCCACCAAAAAGATTATGGAAAGTTATGTTATTCCGGCGCTTGATAAAGATGTGACTTTGGATGAAGATTTGCAAAAATATGTTCTGTCACTTGATTTGCCTTTCTTTACAAAGCAAGAAAAAGTTGTTTTGAAAAATGCCGGTCATATTGACCCTGAGGATATTACGGAATATATGGCTCGCGGCGGTTATTTGGCACTTGAAAAAGCCTTAAAAACAATGACACCGCAAGAAGTTGTTGAAGAAATTAAAAAATCCGGTTTGCGCGGCAGAGGCGGCGGCGGTTTTTCAACCGGTATGAAGTGGGAATTGGCCGCAAAAGTGCCGACTGTTGATGAAAAATTTATTATTTGTAACGGTGATGAGGGTGATCCGGGTGCTTACATGGATCGTTCCATCTTGGAAGGTGATCCGCATGCCGTGATTGAAGGTATGATGATTGCGGCTTATGCAATCGGTGCAACGTCGGGTTGGTTCTATGTTAGAGCAGAGTATCCGTTAGCTGTTGAACGTTTGCAAAAAGCCATTCAAGCCTGTAAGAAAAACAGATTGCTCGGCAATAACATTATGGGTACAAATTTCAGTTTTAACGTTGATATTCGTTTAGGTGCCGGTGCATTCGTATGCGGTGAAGAAACGGCTCTTATTCATTCAATTGAAGGGGCCAGAGGAACACCGCGTCCGCGTCCGCCGTATCCGACAAATAAAGGTTTATGGGAGAAGCCTTCTTGCGTGAACAATGTTGAGACACTTGCCAACGTTTCGAAAATTTTGCTTAAGGGGGCTGATTGGTTTGCCTGTTTCGGAACGGAAACATCTAATGGAACAAAGGTGTTTGCATTAACAGGGCAGGTTAACCATTCCGGTTTGATTGAAGTGCCGATGGGTACAACAATTAACGAAATTGTGAATGAAATCGGCGGTGGTGTGCCTGAAGGCAAAACATTAAAAGCCGTACAAACGGGCGGACCGTCCGGCGGTGTTATTCCGGCCAAATATATGGATATGCCGGTTTGCTATGAAGAACTTAAAAAACTCGGCTCAATTATGGGTTCGGGCGGTATGATTGTTATTGACGATTCGTCTGATATGGTGTCGCTTGCAAAATTCTATTTGGACTTTACGGTTGATGAGTCTTGCGGTAAATGCGCTCCATGCAGAATCGGCGGTAAACAAATGTTGACGCTTTTGGATAAAATCAACCGCGGTCGCGGAAAGAGAAAAGATTTGGAACTCTTAAAACAAATCGCTTTTGCCATGCAAAAAGCATCGCTTTGCGGTTTGGGTCAAACAGCACCGAATCCGGTTCTTTCAACCTTGCGCTTTTATGAGCAGGAATATGAAAATAAATTGCTTGACGGTAAAAAAGAGGAGAAATAAAAATGGTTAAATTGACAATTGATAATATAGAAGTTGAAGTTCCTGCCGGCACAAGCATTTTAGATGCCGCAAGAACGGCGCAGATTGATATTCCGACACTTTGCAAACATCCCGATGTTGATCCGTCTGCCGGTTGCGGTATGTGTATTGTGAAGGTTGGCGGTCGTATTATGCGCTCATGTTGCACACCTGTTTCGGAAGGCATGGAAATTGTTACCAATGATGCCGAATTAAAAGAAATCAGAAAAACGGTTTTGAAATTGATTTTGAGCAATCACCCGAATGATTGTTTGAATTGTTCCAGAAGCGGTACATGTGAATTGCAAGATATGACGGCGCAAATGGGTATTGATCAAAATGAAATTATCAAAATGCTTTCTTCGGAAGCCAAAGATGATACGACAAAGGCTATTGTTTTGGATCCGTCGAAATGTATTGTTTGCGGTCGATGTGTAAACATTTGTCAGAATGTTCAAAATGTGTGGGCATTGAGCTATTTGCACCGCGGTTTTGTTACCAAAATTACGGGTGCAAACGATACAAAACTTGCCGATTCGCCTTGTATTAAATGCGGTCAGTGCGCAGCGCATTGCCCGACGGGTGCTATTACGGATTATGACAATACGACGAAAGTTTTTGATTTGCTTGCAAACAAAGATTATGTAACCGTTGTTCAAATTGCACCTGCCGTGCGTGTGGCATTGGGTGAAGAATTCGGTTTTGAGTTTGGCTCGAATTTAACGGGTAAAATCTATGCGGCTCTGCGTCGACTCGGCTTTGATAAAGTGTTTGATACAAATTTCGGTGCCGATTTAACGATTATTGAAGAAGCAAGCGAATTTGTGAAACGCTTTACGGAAAATGATAATTTGCCGATGTTTACGTCATGCTGTCCGGCATGGGTGGATTATGTGGAAAAATATTATCCCGAAAATATTGAGAATTTTTCATCATGCAAATCACCTCATGAAATGGTCGGCGCCATTGCCAAAACATATTGGGCTTCAAAGGCCGGTATTGATCCTTCAAAAATTAAAGTGGTCTCCGTTATGCCTTGTACGGCCAAAAAATGGGAAATTAATCGTGATGAAACGATGAGCTCATCAGGATATCAAGATGTTGATGAAGTGATTACGACACGTGAACTTGCAAAAATGATTAAGCGTGCCGGTATTAACTTTAAGGCATTAAAAGAAGAGACAGCAGATAATCCGCTTGGCGAATATTCCGGTGCAGCCACAATTTTCGGCGTGACCGGCGGTGTGATGACTGCAGCTTTGCGTACAGCGTATTTTTATATTACGGGGCAGGAATTGGGCGATTTGAACTTTAAGGCTATTGAAGGTTTGGATTCAGTTAAAGTTGCCGAAATTGATATTAAAGGTACAAAGGTGCGTATTGCGGTTGTAAACGGTGTCGGTCATGCCGAGGCTGTTTTGGAACAAATTAACGAAGCAAAAGCTCAAGGTCTTGAATTGCCTTATCACTTTGTTGAAGTGATGGCATGTCCGGGCGGATGCATTGCCGGCGGCGGTCAACCGCGCGTGATGGGTGCAACATTTGATAAACCTTGGGGTATCAATAATGAAATTCGTAAATTACGTTCCAAAGGCTTAAATACAGAAGATTCGGAGGCTAAAAATCGTTTATCGCACAAAAACGAATCGATTAAAAAGCTTTATGCCGAATATTTGGGTAAGCCGGGTGATGAAAAAGCGCATCATTTATTGCATACCAAATATCAAAAACGCCCATTATATAAATAAAC
>JAGCOI010000237.1 GCA_017645485.1 Alphaproteobacteria bacterium
ATATTCAACGTCGTAATAATCGATTTTCCAAAAATAAGTTACGCCGTCAAGGTCAAACGAGCCGAAATCATGCTCGCCGTTTGGGTCGTTGTCATTATTAAAATTGCTAAAATTTCTAAATTTTTCTATTATATCAAGCTGCTTATCTATCGGCAATTCTGCCACGCCTCGCGTTATTAAAACCCGACCGCCTGAGAAATTTTGCCTCAAATTATCGTTAAGCTCCCGAATTTTTTTGATTTTATCGTCCATATTGCACCTTTCGTTTAAAACAGAAAGAGCCGGAATTGCTTCCGACCCTTTCACAAAATTTGTTATACCGTTTCTTTCTCATTTTTTGCCTTTTTATTATTTTATAATATCGCCATTACAAGAACTCAAGCGAAGAATTCATATTTTTCTTTATACATTACAATAAACTGTTGCTATTTATTGCTTTGATAAATATGATGCGATTATGATTACGGCAGAAGAAATAAAGGCGAAATATTGGGCTTTAGAAGTGCTGTCCTCACATAACCAAGAGGACATTAACAGCATTTCAGGCTCACTCGGCACGTCTAAAATTGACTTGAATCCGCACCAGATTAATGCGGCGCTGTTTGCTTTGCAATCGCCTATATCGCAAGGCGTCATCTTAGCCGATGAAGTCGGTCTCGGTAAAACGATTGAAGCCGGTATTGTCATTTCAGAATATTACTCTCGCGGCAAAAACTCAATCATTGTGGTCGCGCCTGCCAGTTTATGCCAACAATGGCAAACTGAAATGCAGGACAAATTTAATTTGCCGACACAAATTTTAGATAGCAAAATTATACATTCTGCCTTAAAAAATGAAGATACTGGCGTTTTGCAGTTTAAGGGCATAACGATTTGCTCTTATAACTGCGCCGTTCAGTTCAAAAAAATAATGAAAGACCGTGATTGGGATTTGGTCGTTATAGATGAAGCTCACAAACTGCGCAATTTTTATAAAGGCAAAACCAAAATTGCCGAAGGCATAAATGAAACCTTTCTCGGCAAGAAAAAATTACTTTTGACGGCAACGCCTATTCAAAATTCGCTCATGGATATTTTTTCGCTTGTCAGCATCATAGACCCAAGCATTTTAGGCAATGAATATGCTTTTATGGAAAATTACCTTTATTCTGAACAGCACCACGAAGAACTTAAACGCCGCTTACAATGTGTTTTGCATAGAACTTTGCGCCGTGATGTTTTAGAATATATCAAATATACCAATCGCGAAGCTATGACTGTTGCTTTTAATCCCACAAAAGCCGAAGATGAACTTTATACTGCTGTTTCGGCTTATATTCAGGATATTTCGCAAATTGCCATTACGACGCGCTTTAGAACGCTTATTGTGCTGATGATACGCAAGTTAATGAGTTCGTCGACTTCTGCCGTAGAAGGAACACTTAAAGGCTTAATGAACCGCTTAAATACTCTTGAAAAGTCAAGCGGCAGCCTTGATAAACTCGCTAACTTTATGTTTGACGAAGACCTTTTAAGCGAATACGAAGACAATATTGAAGATTTTGAACTCAAGCAAGCACTCAATAAGCCGAGCTTCAAAAAAGAAGATATAAAGGCTGAAAAAGAGTTTTTGCAAAAGTTGATTGATAAAGCCGCAAAAATCAAAGTTGACGGCAAGACCGAAAAGCTGATTGGTGCCATCGAACAAGGCTTTGAAAAAATACAAGCGAAAGGCGGACTTCGTAAAGCCATAATCTTTACCGAGAGCAATCGCACGCTTAATTATCTTTACGACTATTTAAGCTCACACGGCTTTAAGGACAAAATCGTTACCTTTAACGGTCAGAATAATTCGCCGCTAACCAATCAGATTTACAACGATTACGTCGAGAAACATTCGTCAGATTTGACCGGCTCACGCACAAACGATATGAAAAAGGCGCTTGTCACGAAATTCAAAGAAGATGCCGAGATTATGATAGCCACCGAAGCGGCTGCCGAAGGCTTAAACTTGCAATTCTGCTCTTTGCTTGTCAACTATGACTTGCCATGGAATCCGCAACGCGTAGAGCAACGTATCGGGCGCGTGCATCGTTATGGGCAAAAATGCGACGTCGTCATTATCAACTTTATCAATAAGAAAAACGTTGCTGATGTTCGTCTTTATGAAATTTTGCAACAAAAATTCAAATTATTTGACGGCGTATTCGGCGCAAGTGATGAGATTTTAGGCACATTGTCTGACGGTGTTGACTTTGAGCGTGCCGTTGCTGATATTTTTGACCTTTGCCGAACGACCGAAGAAATAAATCGTGCCTTTGATGAATTGCAAGAAAGATTGGGCGTTAAGCGCGAAGAAAAAATAGAAGAAGCCAAGCAGCTTGTTTTAGAGAATTTAAGCCCGACAACGCAAGAAAAACTGCATATTATGAAGCAACGCGTCGAAGATTATTTAGAACGCCGCAAGCAGATTTTCTGGGATTTGACGGTCGTTATGCTTAAAAAATATCATCCTGAAATGTTTATCAACGAGCATACAAAGGTTTTCGGACAGTTTAAGGAGCAAGTATTCAACCTGCCGTCAGATATTAACTTTGCTAAAAGCTTCAACTATTGCTTAAACTTTAATAAGCGTGAGATTAATTACGATTTATTAACACCGAGAGAGCGCAAAGCCTTAAATCGGGCGGCAACGACCTATAATCCCGATTCAAGCTTTGGTAAACGCATATTAAATGAGGCTTTTGCCTTAAATAGTGAGCCTTTACACTTGCAATTAAAGCCGTCAGATAAATTAAAATCAGGGCAGAAAGGTCGCTTAGAGCTATCTTTGTTTAAGATGACGCAGCCTGAGGACGTCAATTATTTAATCACGACAATAATGTCTGACAGCGGCAGTTTGCTGAATTTGCGGGCAGAAGATATTTTTGATAATGCCATCAATGTCGAAGAGCCGCTTTTAATGGGCTATCACGACTTATTAAGTCAAATTCACGAGCAAAACATTGCAAAATATGAAAAATCCGAAAAGAAACGCATTGACAATATTTTGCGAGCCGAAGTCGATAAGCTCAATCGTTGGCTGATAGATGAAAAGCAAGCTATACACTTGAAAGGCGATAAGCTCAAAAACAAGATTACGAGCCTTAAGCGGCAGTTAAAGCAAGAGAAGAATTTTGATGCCAAGCTTGCCATAAGTGCCGAAATTAAAAAGCATCAAGAAGAAATGAACAACAACGAGTTCAACACTTTTGATACTGAGCGCGAGCTTGAAAAGAAATGCAATCGCCTTGTCGGCGGCAAAAAACGCAGCTTAAAGATAGATTACAGCATCGAGCCGATATTTGATATCACTTGGGAAGTGGAATAATTATTCCTTTCCTTTTATTTTACTCCACGATTCAAGACATGACTTTAACAATTCTACC
>JAGCOI010000238.1 GCA_017645485.1 Alphaproteobacteria bacterium
CACGTATCGGATTCATTTGAACGATTTTAGCCAACACCTGTTGAGAGGCAACAACACGGTTGCCTTTTGTTACCAAAGCCTTACCGATATATCCGTCAATCGGTGCACGTACAAACGTATAGTTATAATTAATTGTTGCCAACTCCAAATTTGCCTTAGCTTGCGCAACCGTTGCTTTTGCTTGCAAAAAAGCACTTTCGGCCGCATCAAAAGTTGCCTTTGAAGCAATATTTTGTTTGCTTAAAGTAATTTGACGTTCATAATTGCGCTCGGCTTCCGTTAAACCCGCTTCGGCCTTTGCAAGTTCTGCTTTTCTCAAATCAAGCGTTGCCTTAAAACTGTTCGGATCTATCGTAAAAAGCAAATCGTCTTTTTTAACAAAACCGCCTTCTTCAAATAAAATATCTTCAATCGTTCCGCTTACCTCCGGTTGCAGATTAACGCTGTTAATGGCCTCAACATGCGCAATATGGCTTTTTTGTGTCGTAATATTCTGCGCTTTCATTTCTTCGGTTAAAACATACGGTGTCATGGCGCCGAAACCTGCCATATTCATTTTCGGGGTTAATTTACCTTTCATATACCACCCGCATGCAAAGCATATCACAATAAAAGCCAGTCTTTTAAGAACAATCTTTTTATGAGGTTTTGTCAGTAACATATTTTATTCCTTTTTCAAAATTAAACCGTTAAACATAATATCAAAACTTTTTTGAACCATACACTTCAAATCTGTCGGACATCTTTTTGACAGATAAGCTTCCACATGGCCTGTCCATAAATTAAACATCATGGCAGAGAGCAATTCTGCATTAATATCCGAACGAATTTCGCCGTTTTTTTGCATTTTAATCAACGCTTTTGTAAAATATTCGGACCAATAGGTCGCATTTTCCCTAATACCCTCCAAAACTTTTGTAATGGTTGATTGAGACCATTCCATTTGAAGTGACAGGAAAAAGGCTGTTTTACAAGCATTTTCATCACTCAGTAAAAAATCAGCCGTTGCCGAAAAATAAGCCACGATATCCTTAAAATGATTTAACGCGGGCACTTTTTCGTTTAAGTATTGCTTTTTGCGCTCAATATAATCATTAATAATGGCCGCCACCAGTTCGGGCTTATTCCTAAAATACCAATATACCGCGCCTTTGGTCATACCGATTTTTGAAGAAATCAATTCAAAAGTTGTCTTAAAATAGCCTTTTTCATAAAACAAATCCAAAGCCGATTGTAAAATCGCCTTTTTTGTTTCTTCCGCTTCCTGCTTTGTTTTCTTCAACTTTTAATACTTCCGAAATTATACATACTTTCGGGTATGTATAAAACATTTTTTATCAATTGCAAGTCTTTTTTTGTTTTTGATACCTTTTTTAATAAAGTTTCATCTTTTTGGCGGCACCGGCAATTTGCATCACTGTCCAACCGGCAATATCTTCTGCCGGAAACCCTGTTGTCTTACATTCTTTTTCCGCCTTATATAAAAGTGCCAAAACATCTAAAACGGCTTTACGTTTCCAAATTTTAAGTTGCATCATAAAATCCGATTTTCGAAACCACATCAAAGGCGGCCTCAGGCAAGATACGGCATAATCGGGGGTGTCACCTTCTTCTGTTTTTGATATCACCTCAAGTATTTTCAAAAAATGATATGTCAAAGCTCGAACCAACATCACAGCTTCTTCACCTTCATTTAAAAGTGCTTCATATGCACGAAGCGCTTTTTCGGTTTCACCCGAAGCCGCATAAAAACAAAAATCTTCCGTCGAGCTGTTTGATGTATCGCTCACGGCTTTTTTAACATCTTCCGCCACAATGTTTTTACGCGCACCGATATAGGTTCGAAGTTTTTCCAACTCGCCGATACTGGCTTTTCTGTCTGCCGATAAGCGCTGACACAAAATTTCAAGTGCATCGGAAGCAATCGTTATACCGTTTGCCACAAAAAAATTGCGTGCCGTTGCGGCAATATTTTCTTCTCTGTCGTCATAACAACCGATAACGGCCGCAAAATCTTCTTCTTTCAAATAATTTATAAGAGATGATTTTGTATTCAGGCTTGTTGAGGTTATAACAAGCATCGTATCCGAAGAACTTGTCTGCATCAGCTCTTTTAAGGGCTTGGTCAGATTATTGTTTGCATTTTTAATAAAAACCACGCGCCGACCGCCCATTAAAGAAACGGCATTATATTCCCCATACAAAACACCGAAATCTTTTTCAAGTTCATCCATTAAAAGCGTGGTCACACGAAAAGCATCATTTAAATCTTCACAAACGCTCATCGCAAATTTTTGAGCCAAATCCGCAATCATACCTTCGTTCGAGCCGAACAAAACCACACATTTAATATTGGTGTCCGGCGTCCTTAAAAATCGGGCAATATCCGATTCCTTAAAGTTCATTCGGATTTCCTCGCTTTGTTAAAACAGAATGAAAATAAGCCCCAATTCGAAGCGAAATATCATTTGCCATTATTTTTGCGGCATCTTGTTCTATTTTTTTGCGCGAAAACGTTGTTGAATACGGATTTGCCATAATATCATAACCCAAAAGTGCCAATGTATCACCGCGCACCAACTCATCACCCGTCTTGGCATCCGTTAAAACATAATTCAGTTTATATTCAACTCTTTCACGCGTTGCCGTAATATCATCACGCATGGCTTGCTCAGACACATTTTTATCAATATTTGAGAAAGCCAACCTGTATTTCGGTTTTTCGGGAATACCTTTCGGCGTAAAACTGTCTAAAAGTTCATTCCTGAGAAGCTGCCCGATACGTTCACCTGCGGGTTCAACTTTAATTTGAGCCATTTCATTTGTAATCGAAGCATCAAATTCCCCCTTATAATACCACTTATCCGAAGAATGACGTTCCACATATAAAGGCTCAAACCCGCAAGCGCCGAGCAAAAATACAGCAAAAAATATTTTCAGTTTATGCCACAATGTTCACAATCCTATTTTTAACCACGATGATTTTCTTAATACCCGTTTCGGATGTCTGACGCGCCACATTTTCAAGTGCCAAAGCCGTTTGTTTAACAACTTCGTCATCCGCGTCTTTTGCACACTCTATCGTACCGCGCATTTTACCGTTAATTTGAACGGCAAGCGTCACAACATTATTTTCCGCAAGCTTAGCATCGCCTGCCGGCCAATTGGTTTTAACGATACTGCCGTCATAACCCATACGCGCCCACATTTCTTCAGCCAAATGCGGTGCAAACGGCGAAAGTAAAATCAATAACGTTTTATACATTTGTGCCGGAATCTTTTCTATGTTTGACAGATAATTTACATAAGTCATCAATGCCGACACCGCCGTATTAAATTTCATCTGATCGATACGCTCCGTCACATCTATAATACATCTGTGCATTGCTCTTAAATCGGCTTCCGTTGCAGGTGAAACTTCGTCTTTGTAAACTTTCTTAAACAAAGCATACACTTTCGAAACAAACCTGTACACACCCATCAAACTTTCGTCCGACCACGCCGCCGTCTGATCAAACGGACCGATAAACATTTCATACAAACGGAATGTATCTGCCCCGTAGTTTTCAACAATCTCATCGGGGTTAATCACATTGCCGCGCGATTTGCTCATCTTTTCACCGTCCGTACCCAAAATCATGCCGTGTGATGTCCGGCGATGATAAGGCTCTTTTGTCGGCACATATCCGCAGTCATATAAAAACTTATGCCAAAATCTTGAATACAGCAAGTGAAGCGTCGTATGTTCCATACCGCCGTTATACCAGTCAACATTCATCCAGTAATCAAGCGCTTCTTTAGAGGCAAATTCCTTATCGTTGTGCGGATCGCAATAACGCAGGAAATACCAAGACGAACCGGCCCAATTGGGCATAACATCTGTTTCACGTCTTGCCTCACCGCCGCATTTCGGACACTTTGTCTTAATCCAATCTTTTGCATTTGCAAGAGGTGAATCGCCGTTATCATTCGGTTTATAATCCGGCACTTCGGGCAACGTTAAAGGCAGTTCGCTTTCATCAATCGGTTGCCAACCGCAATGCTCGCAATAAACCATCGGTATCGGCTCGCCCCAATAACGTTGGCGTGAAAACACCCAATCACGCAATTTAAAGTTCACTTTCGCGTGTCCGAAACCGTGTTCTTCGGCATATTTAATGGCGGCATCCATGGCTTCTTTTTTATCCATGCCGTCCATAAAACCGGAATTGATGTGTACACCGTCTTCTTCCCATGCCTCTTTACTGATATCACCACCGGCCAAAACCTGAATAATCGGCAAATCAAATACTTTTGCAAAATCATAATCACGCTGATCATGCGCCGGCACGGCCATAATGGCCCCCGTACCGTAACCCGTTAAAACATAATCCGAAATAAACACCGGAATAAGCGTACCCGTGTAAGGATTTTTAGCCTTAATACCTTTCAGTTCGACACCTGTTTTCGTTGTATCTGCCGTGCGTTGCAACTCAGACTTCTTCGCCGTTTCGTTCACATAATTTTGCACATCGGAACTATTTTCAAACTTTTGCATCAAATCCGATATCAACTCATGTTCCGGTGCCATCACCGCATAAGTCGCTCCGAAAATCGTATCCGGACGCGTTGTGTAAACAACCATCTGCTTGTTTAATAAATGACCCACATTGTCGGTCAATTCAAAAGTTAATTCCGCACCTTCGGAACGTCCGATCCAGTTAATCTGTGTC
>JAGCOI010000021.1 GCA_017645485.1 Alphaproteobacteria bacterium
ATGGAGGAAGACGGTCAAAAATACATTATTGCCGAGGCTCGTTTGAGTGCTTATAAAAAACAACTTGAAAATGCCACAAAAGTCGGCTCGATAAAAGGTTCCGATTTGGTCGGTTTAAGCTATGAACCGATGTTCGGCTATTTCAAAGACTTAAAATCAAAAGGTGCCTTTAAGGTTTTATCCGGTGACTTCGTTTCGACAGAAGACGGTACGGGTGTTGTACATATTGCACCGGGGTTCGGTCAAGACGACTTTGATGTTTGCCGCGCTTATGATGCGAATTTCCCCGTTGTTTGCCCTGTTGACGAGGCCGGTCAATTTACATCAGAAGTGCCGGAATATCAAGGCAAACAGGTTTTTGAAACAAACGAACCGATTATGGCTTGGCTTAAAGAAAATCGTCTGCTTGTTAAAAAAGAACAATATACACACTCTTACCCGTTTTGTTGGCGCACAGATACACCGCTTATTTATAAAGCGATGTCATCTTGGTATGTTAAGGTAACGGAAGTCAGAGACCAGATGGTTCAAAACAATCAGCAAATCAACTGGATTCCGGACCATATTAAAGACGGTCGTTTCGGTAAATGGCTTGAAGGTGCAAGAGACTGGTCTATTTCACGCAATCGTTTTTGGGGCACGCCTATTCCGGTTTGGCGCTCCGATAACCCTGAGTTTGACCGCATAGATGTTTTCGGTTCCATTGCCGAAATTAAAGAAAAGACCGGATTTGACGTGAAAGATCTGCACAAACCTTACATTGATGACGTAATCTATAAAAACCCTGATGATCCGTCAGGCAAAACAATGATGCGTCGCGTGCCTGATGTGTTTGACTGTTGGTTCGAATCAGGTTCCATGCCGTATGCACAAGTCCACTACCCGTTTGAAAACAAAGAATGGTTTGAAACACATTTTCCGGCAGATTTTATTGTGGAAGCCATTGATCAAACACGCGGTTGGTTTTATACATTAACCGTTCTTTCAACGGCTTTAATGGGTAAGCCTGCCTTTAAGAACTGCATTTGCACCGGACTTTTAATGGCCGAAGGCGGACAAAAGCTTTCAAAGCGCCTTAAAAACTATCCTGATCCGTTTGAGGTTTTGGATAATATCGGCTCTGAAGCATTGCGTTGGTTTTTGGTTTCATCCCCTGTATTAAAAGGCGGCAATTTGGCCGTTGATAAAGAAGGTAAAGAAATTGCCAAAGCAGCACGTAATGCGCTTATTCCGCTTTGGAATGCCTTTTATTTCTTCGTGTTGTATGCCAACGCCGAAGAGTATGATGCCAAAGAAATTTCATCTTCCACGCAGGCCATAGACAACTACATTTTATCTAAGCTCAAAACACTCAGAGATAAGGTGTGGCACGGATTATCAACATATGACGTATCTGAAGCAACTTCAGAAGCAACCGCCTTTATGGAAGTTTTGAATAACTGGTATATTCGACGCACGCGTGACCGTTTTTGGGAAGGTGATACGCAAGCATTCGACACGCTTTATACCGTGCTTGTCAATTTAAGCAAAATTTTGGCACCTTTAATGCCGTTTGTATCCGAATATATCTATAAAAACCTTACCAAAGACGAGTCCGTACATTTGGTTGATTTTCCGACGCTTGAAAACATTACTGTTGATACAAAACTCGTTGAAGATATGGATTTTGTACAAGAGCTCTGCTCTGCCGGTAAGTTTATCAGAGAAGAAAAGAACTTGCGCGGTCGCTTGCCGCTTCAAAGTTTGACTTTAATCGGTGCAGAACTGACACCCGCTTATCAGGAAATTGTTAAAGATGAACTTAACGTTAAAGAAATCAAGTTTGATTCAAATTTAAGCGCTTATGCGGATAAAAAACTTTATCTTTATACGCCGTTGCTCGGTAAAACGCTTGGCAAAGACATGGGAAGCGTTATGGCTGCATACAAACAAAATCAATGGTCGTTAAATGATGACGGAACATTGAATATTGCAGGCTTATCACTGACACCTGAATTGTTTGAAGTGCGGCTTGATATGAAAGACGGTGTTGCCGGTCAGTCATTTGCCCAAAACAAAGCCGTTGTTACGCTTGACACAAACGTTACGCCGGAACTCAAACGCGAAGGTATGGCGCGCGATTTTGTTCGTTTGGTGCAAACAATGCGCAAAGAAAAAGATTTCAACATTTCAGATCGTATCGCGCTTTGCTGGCATACCGACAGCGCCGAATTGCAAACGGCACTTGAAGAA
>JAGCOI010000239.1 GCA_017645485.1 Alphaproteobacteria bacterium
ACTTTTTCAGGCGGCATTTATTGCCGGATCGGGTATATTTGTGTTTTACGGCGGTATAGACAGATTCTTAAATCCGATTGTTTTGAAAAATACGCGTGTCGGTATTGCCGTTATGATTATCAGTTTGGGGCTGACGATTTGTTTGGTTATGTTTCAAAACCATGTGGCTGAAAATACGCGTTCCATAGCCGTTAAAGCCGATAGCGGACATTATATGGTTGATTTGTTATCAAACGGCGGTATTATTCTTTCGCTTGTTATTGTGCAATTTTGTAAAGTGTATTGGTTTGATACGTTTACGGCTTTTGGCATTGCCGTTTATTTAATTTTTTATGCCTACCGACTTGCACGCGAAGCCGTTGATTTTTTAATGGATAAAGAACTGCCGGAAGATATCAGACAGAAAGTTTTTCATATCATTACGACCATTGATGGTGTCAAAGGTGTGCATGATTTGCGTACGCGTGATTTGGGAAATGCATATTATTTTGAGGTGCATATTGAAATGGACGGAGCATTATCTTTATCTCAGGCGCATGATATTTGTGATGTGGCAGAACGCAAAATAAGAGAGGTCTATCCTCAGGCGCAAATGTTAATTCATCAGGATCCGTACGGCATTAAAGAAGACCGGTTAGATGATGCTTTAGAGAGTTGTTTATTTTAAGATTTTAAAAAACTGAGGGGATTATATGAAAGCAGAAGACAAAAATGAGCAAAAACCGAGTTATCTCGGTCATAGAGAAAGATTAAGAACGCGTTTTTTAAAAGACGATGGTGTTTCAATGGCCGATTATGAATTGTTGGAACTGTTATTAACGTATGCGATTGTGCGTCGTGATGTAAAAGATGATGCCAAAGAGCTTTTAAAACGGTTCGGTTCGTTTGCCAATGTTTTGACAGCGCCGAAAAATGTGTTGACAGATTACGGCTTAAGTCAAAATATTATTGCCTTATTTAAAGTGGTTTTAAGCAGTTTTAAGAGATTGACGGCAGAACGTTTGCAAGAGGCTGAAGATGTTGTTTATACAAACATTGATTATGTGATAGATTATTGCAAAGCGTGCGTTGTGGATGCCGAAGTTGAAGAATTTCATATTTTGATGTTTGATAAAAAGTTGCATCTTATTAAAGATGAGTTAATGCAACGCGGAAGTATTGATAGTGTTTCCGTATATGTAAGAGAAATTGTTAAAGAAGTTGTTCAACAAAAAGCAATATCAATCGTGTTGTTTCATAATCATCCGAGTGGAAATTGCAAGCCTTCCGATGCGGATATTAAATTAACAAAAGAAATTATTGCAGCCTTGCAAACAATACAAGTTAAAGTCAATGATCATTTGATTGTTTCGCAAAATGATTATTACAGTTTCAGAGATCATCATTTGATTGATTATATGTTAAAATAAAACGTAAAATTTTTGAGGCAAATTTTCTCAAAAACCGTTGATAACTTTGATTTTCTTATTACGAAAAAAAAGAGTTTGCGTTATACTTTTCAAAGCTTAAAAATTTTTGAAAATGAGAATGGTATGACTGATTTAACAAATGAAGAATTCTTAAAAAGTGAAGAAGCATATAATGCTGATTCGATTAAAGTTTTAAAAGGCTTGGATGCCGTTAGAAAAAGACCGGGTATGTATATCGGTGATACGGATGACGGTTCGGGTTTGCATCATATGATTTATGAGGTATTGGATAATGCCATCGATGAGGCATTGGCCGGCTTTTGTGATAAAACGGAAGTGATTTTAAATCCGGACGGTTCGGCAACGATTCGTGATAACGGTCGCGGTATGCCTGTTGATATGCATAAAGAAGAAGGTATTTCCGCCGCCGAAGTGATTATGACGGAACTCCATTCTGGCGGTAAATTTGATAACAATTCATATAAGGTTTCGGGCGGTTTGCACGGCGTGGGTGTTTCTGTTGTGAATGCTTTATCGACTTGGTTGAAACTCAGAATTTGGCGTAATGATAAAGAATATTATGCCGAATTTGCAGACGGTAATGTTGTTAAACATGTGGAAGTTATCGGTGATGCACCCGGCAAACACGGAACGGAAGTTTCATTTTTACCGTCGCCGCAAACTTTTACATTAACGGAATTTTCATTTGAAACATTGGAACGTGCCATTCGTGAAAAGGCATTTTTAAATTCGGGCGTGTATTTGAAATTGATTGATAATCGCGGTGCCGAAAGAAAAGAAGAAGATTTTCATTATGAGGGCGGTTTGTCCGCGTTTGTGGAACATTTAAACAAAGCAAAAGCACCTTTACATGACAATATCGTTGCCTTTGTCGGCGAAGAAAACAATATTTCGGTTGAGGTTGCCTTGCAATGGACAAATGCATATAACGAAAGTATGTTGTGCTTTACAAATAATATTCCGCAAAAAGACGGCGGTACGCACCTCGCCGGTTTCAGAGGTGCTTTAACGCGTTCTATCAACAACTATATTTTGGAAACAGGGTTGCTCAAAAAAGAAAAAGTTGTGATTACGGGTGAAGATATGCGTGAGGGATTGACCTGCGTTTTGTCTGTTAAAGCCCCCGATCCGAAGTTTTCTTCGCAGACCAAAGACAAATTGGTTTCATCCGAAGTGCGTCCGGTGGTTGAAGGTATTGTCGGTGAAAAATTAAAAGAATGGCTTGATGAACACCCGAATGAAGCAAAAATTATTGTCGGTAAAATTGTTGAGGCCGCAACGGCACGCGAAGCGGCACGTAAAGCACGCGAGCTGACCAGAAGAAAAGGTGTGTTGGATATTTCAACATTACCGGGTAAGTTGGCAGACTGCTCCGAAAAAGATCCGGCACTTTCGGAAGTGTTTATTGTTGAGGGTGATTCGGCAGGCGGATCTGCTAAACAGGGACGTGATCGCAAAAATCAGGCAATTATGCCTTTGCGCGGTAAAATTTTGAATGTGGAGC
>JAGCOI010000240.1 GCA_017645485.1 Alphaproteobacteria bacterium
CAATTTTCAAAATAAGCTGCCATTATGTTTCCGACATTGTTTTGAATGCCATACTTCTTAGGCGACAGCCCTTGACCGAATCTTAATTTAACAGCATCTTCAGCCGTTACAGCCAACGCCGCGATGTCGCGCAGCGGGGTTTGAATCGGCAAAAGAGAATCTTGCTGGCTACCTTCATACACCATATTTTTTAAATTTTCCAGTAAAATCGTATCTTGAAGGCAAAAAAATCCGCATTTTGTGCGTCTTAGAGCGGTTAAATGACCGAAAGTATTGAGTTTTAAGGCAATATCACGCCCGAGAGCCCGAATATATGTACCCTTTGAACAGGCAACTCTGAAACGAAAAGAATCTGCGGAAATTTGTTCTAAAAATTCAAGTGATTGAATAAAGACATTTCTTGCCGGAACTTCAAAATCTTTGCCCTGACGTGCCAATGTATATGCACGCTCGCCGCCTATTTTAACGGCACAATAGGCAGGCGGTGTTTGTGTGATATTTCCGAGAAAACAGGGCAATATATTTAAGATTTCTTCTTTTTGCGGAATTGGACCGCCCGTTTTGCAGACGGCACCTTCCGTATCGTCAGTGTTTGTCGAGCTGCCGAATTTTAAGGTGAATTCATAAATTTTATCACCGTCTGTGACAAAGGGCAGAATTTTTGTTGCTTCACCGAAAGCAATCGGTAATACGCCCGTAGCAAAAGGGTCTAACGTGCCGGCGTGACCGTTTTTGGCGGCATGAAACAGACGACGTGTGATATTAACGGCATCGGTGGAGCCCATGCCTTGCGGTTTATCCAAAATAAGCCAACCGCTTATGTTTTCTTTCATATTTTTCATAAATAAGATGTTTAACAGATATTTGAAAAAAAAGCAACAATCAAATATTTAAGGTTTTTGTAAAGATTTGATATATGCCAAAACACGCTTGTCTGCCCATTTGGCCGTTCCCCGAATGCGTCCGATTTCTTGTCCGTCTTCGTTGATTAAAACGGTGTGAGGGGTTGTGAAAATACCGAAATCAGCAGCTAATTCTCCTTTTTTATCGGTGTAAAATTCAACATCGGATGCACCGTATTTTTTTAAAAACAAACGTTGTTCGACGGCCGAGTGCCATTCCGATTTCGGCGAAATTAGGATTAAACGAATATTTTCAGGCAGGGCATTTTTGTAAAAAACATTTAAATCTTTCATTTCTTTAAGGCACGGTCCGCAATTTTTCGACCAGAATACGGCAACGACAAATTGCCCCTTAAAATCACCTAAAGAATATGATTTGCCGCTTTCGTGCATAATTTTGCGTTGGGGGGCATCTCTTGAATCGGCAAAAATATTCACAGCATTTTCTTTGGCTGAAACGATGTGCGTCAAGAACATCAGACTGACAGCAAAAAAGACAATTTTAAAAATGTTTTTCATCGTGTTTGAAATCCTAAAAATTATGCTTTACTTTTAAGTGTTGTTTTGAATATAATCAATATTAACAGACTTACAATAAAAAGGTTAAAAATTATGAAACAAATGCTAAAATTGTTGCTTTTGCTCGGATTTGTGTTGAGTGTTTCGGCATGCGGTAAAATCTCGGATCCGAAACCTGTCGAAAACAGCGGCTACCCGCATGTGTATCCGAGAAATTGAGAGGTAAATTATGGACGATACAAACAATATTTCAAATGATATGATTCCCTACGTGGAATTTGCCGATAATGCCAATGAACGGACACCATGCGTTTTGGTGCTTGATTGTTCGGGCTCTATGCGCGGGGAACCGATTAAACAACTAAACGTCGGCTTGCAGGCTCTTGAAAAAGAATTGAAAGAAGATATAGATGCCTCATCGCGTGTGCAAATTTTGATTATTAAAGCATGCGGTAAAGAAGATGAGGCTGTTGTGGCGTCCGATTGGGTTGATGCTATGGATTTTACGGCACCTGTTATGGAAGCCGGCGGCTTAACACCGCTTGGAAAAGCAGTGCATCTTGCCTTGAAAAAAATTGAAGATCAAAAAGAATTATATGATTCTTGCGGTGTCAGTTCAAAACGTCCGTGGATTTTTTTGGTCAGTGACGGGGAGCCGACGGATTACGGTTGGGAACAGGCAGCTCAAGAATGTTTGGAAGCGCAAAAAAATAAAAAGGTTATTGTTCATGCTATCGGAACGCAGGGCGCAAATATGGAAAAACTGGCCAAGTTTTCAATGATGCCGCCGAAGCGTTTGGTCGGTTTGAAATTTACCGAATTTTTCTTATGGCTCAGCCGGAGTGTTTCGTGCGTTTCAAAGGCTGCGCCGCATGCAGATGATTTATTGAAAGATATCAATGCCTGGAATGAAGAATAATGACACATTTAAGATAGTGGCGGTTACGACCGTGGGTACCTATCATAAAGCAAAAGGCTTTAGGGGGCAGGATTTTTTTGCCAGCAAGCAAAATAAACGTCGTGTCGTTGCGGTTGTTTCTGATGGTGCGGGTTCTGCCAAATACGGTAAAATAGGTGCAAAATGTGTGTGTGAAAAAATGTGTGATATTCTCTTGAAAGCGGATTTTACGCAAATACGCCAGAATATTATTAATGCGGTTGATGCAACGCGTGATGAATTAATGATACACCGTTTGAATAAAACAAAAGACGAAAACGGATTACTTGATTTTTCGGCAACACTTATAGGTGCGGTCTATCAAGACGGAAAGGGTGTGTTTTTTCATATAGGGGACGGTGCCGGTATAGCTTTATTTGAAAAGCCAACGCATCAAGCCGTTATTTCGGAACCTGAAAACGGGATTTTTGCGAGTGAAACGTTCTTTTATACCATGGATGATTGGAAAGACAGTTTACGTTTTACGCCTTTTAACGGTGCCCAAAGTTTGTTTTTAATGACGGACGGAGTGACGTGTTTTGCCTTAAAAAACAATGAAAATACTTTGGAAAAAGATTTTATCGGGCCTATTAATCGGTTTTTAAGACAGGAAAAAGATACGGCGAGAGCAACAAGAGCATTGAAAAATACCCTTGAAACACCGAAAGCCTGTCGATTGAGCGCAGATGATAAAACGCTGATGTGGGTAGGCTTAAAATGAGTGAATTTTTGGTGTATAATGCTATTTTCGGTGACGGGCATTTTGAACGCATTGCGTTAGGCAATATGCTCAACAAAGGCGGGGCTGCCGGTAAAATATATGCGTGTCCGATGTATCCGGATATGGTCGCCAAAATATTTCATGACAGAAGCAAAAGCAAAACCAATCGGCAAAAATTAGAGGCGATGATTCAAAATAAGCCGAATATTCCGATAAGGGAAGAAAACGGTAAAAAATATGTGCAAATTGCATGGCCGGAAGCCGTATTGGAAGATGATGAAGGTTTTTGTACGGGCTATTTGATGCCTCTTATCAATACAGATGAAGCTGTATCTTTAGACCATTTAATGCAAAAAGCGGTGCGCCAGAAAGAGCATTTAAGCGAAAAATATACCGATCGTTTAACGGCGGCCTTAAATGTTACGGGTATGGTTATGGCTTTGCATCAATGCGGGCATCATATTGTTGACTTAAAACCGGCAAATGTTTCGGTTTATAAAGATAATATGTTTGTGGCTATATATGATTGTGACGGTTTTTCAATTAACGGGCAATCGGCAAGGTATCCGGCAGAATTTGTCAGTGAAGAATATATTTATCCGGAAGGTATGCACGAAAATCCGGAAGATATGGGCGAAGAGCAGGATAAATTTGCGCTTGCCGTGATTATTTTTAAGCTTTTAAATAACGGCATACACCCGTTTTCGGGAACGCTTCGCAACAAAGAAGACGAAAAAACGGATATTCAGACACGCATTGAGCAATATCATTATGCGTATGGTATGTGGCCGGATAAATATCAGGCACCGCATCCGTACAGTATGCATGAGTATTTCGATAAATCAACGCTTGATATGTTTGAAAGAGCGTTTTCAAAAAACGGCAAAAGGCCGACGGCAAAAGAATGGTTTCAACATTTGAACTATTTGGGTACAATATTACAACCGTGCAAAAAAGATAAAAATCACGTCTATTTTACAAACAAAGGTTGCGGCTTGTGTGCGGTGGAGCAAAAATTTAAACTGAAGCTGTCGGATGTTGCCAAAGAAAAACAAGAACAACAAAAAGTCAGAGGGTTCGGCATAAGTAATTTAACAAGCGAAAAAACGCGAACTTTCAAGCAGATGAAACAACAAGCATTAAACAGGTTAAATAAATTGGCCGTATTGTTGTGTGCGGTGCATTTGGGTTTGTGGACCATATTGCCGATTTATGTTGCGAAATTCAAAGATGTTGTATCATCACGAGGATATTTTTTACAGTTGTTGGTCGGTGTTTTAATCTTAAAAGCGGTGTTTGTTTTTTTAAATAAAATGCAAACGTTTTTACCGTTGTTACAAAATGCGGCACTTTTATATATGCTTAAATTATATGCCGTATTTAATGCGGTTGTTTGCTTTTTTGTTGTAAACGGTATCGGTTGGACATTGCTCAGGTAGTTGATAAAGGTTTGAAAATTAGATTATGACGGTTTTGGCTTTTTTCACGGCAATTATGTTGATTTTATTATCGGTTGCAAAACCTTTGGTTTATAAACCGGTTGCGCAAAAATACGATTTTGGTTTTTCAGCTGCCATAATGGCTTATTGGATTGCCTTTTTTGTGGCCTTGACACTGCCTTTTATGGGCGGAAGGATTGTTGATATATGGCCGGTTATAAAAGAAAATCCGAAGTTTTTTGTTTTAACGCTTTTAAAAGGGGTGCTTGCATGGTATGCCGTGAAATTCGGGCAGATGGTTAATAAAGACAGCACGTCTTCATCACAATTTTTTCCGTTTATTTCGCTGGCTTTGGCTTCACTGATGCTTAATGTATTTTTTTCGGAAAATCTTAAGCAATTACAATTGTTTTGTATCGTAGCACTCGGTGTGTTGGGTGTCTTTTTTTGTGCGTCGGGAGATACCGCGCAAATGAGCAAAAAATGGAAAATCAGTTTTATGATTGCGATTTTTTTCTCGGCGGCATGCCCGATAACGGACCATATATGTATTAGGCAGATAGGGTGGTATCCTTATTTTGTTTTTTCGAATATGTTTATGCTCGTCATGGCCTGTATGCGTAAAACATTTGTGCATGATTTGAAGGTGGCGTTTACAACCAAAGATGCCATCAGAGCCGGCTTTTTTATTATGTTGCTTGAAGTGACGATTATCAGTTCGTGTATTACCATTATGCCGGTGTCTCTTGTGAATTTTTTCAGGCGGCTTGCCGCACCGATTGTGATGGTTTATTCTGCTTTTAAATTTAAGGAAAGAACTGTCAAAAATCAGCTGATATTCGGAGTGCTCGCATTGTTGTTTGCTTTGCCGATTATTTTAGGATGAGATGAAGGGCTTGAAAATGAAAATATATAAAGTCGGCGGTGCCGTCAGAGATAAGATTTTAGGATTAAAAGCACATGACAACGATTATGTTGTTGTGGGGGCAACTCAAGATGAAATGTCGGCTTTGGGTTTTAAGGCCGTCGGAAAGGCTTTTCCGGTGTTTTTACACCCTCAAACGCACGAAGAATACGCTTTGGCACGAAAAGAGATTAAAACAGGCAACAAACATACGGATTTTGAATTTATCTTTACCCCTGATGTTACTTTAAGGGACGATTTGGAACGTCGGGATTTGACATGCAATGCCATAGCCTTTGATGAAGAAAAAAAAGAATATATTGATTATTTTGAAGGGCAAAAAGATATTCAAAACAAAATTTTAAGGCATGTCAATGCCGAGCATTTTATAGAAGATCCGCTTCGGGTTTTAAGGGTTTGCCGGTTTGCGGCGCAACTTGATTTTGAAGTGGCCGATGAAACGCTTAAATTGTGTGAAAAAATGGTTTTAAGCGGGGCAATGGAAAATTTATCGGCGGAACGCATTTTTGAAGAATTAAAGAAAGCTTTGAAAGCCAAAAAAAGTTCTAAATTCTTTTTAATTTTAAGGCAAATCGGTGCATTAAAAGAAATTATGCCGGAAATTGAGGTGTTGTTTGATGTGCCCGAAAAAGAGCAATATCATCCCGAAAAAAATACGGGCGGTCATGTGATGACGGCACTTGATACGGCAGCGGGAGTATCTGAACTTATTAAATTTGCGGTGCTGACGCATGATGTCGGTAAAGCTTTAACCGACAAAAGTAAGTGGCCCTCGCATCACGGACATGCGGATTTGGCCTTAAAGCCGATTTTAGATTTGTGCAGGCGTTTGAAGATGCCTAATATTTATAAGGATTTTGCACTTAAAGCAGCCAAATATCATATGAAATATTTTGATATTTTTGAAATGCGACCGCGCAAAATTTATGATTTAATCAGTGCTTTTATTATCGGGCACAAATCTTATCTTGAAGAATATATTGAAGTTTGTCGCGCGGATTTTGAAGGTTCGGCCTGTCAAAACAGGGCGGAAGGCCGACAAATTTTTGAGGCAAAAGCTTTGTTTTTAAGAAAAGCCAAGGCACTTTTAGAGGAAATTAAAGCTTCCGATATGCCGGACTTTGAAAAAGTGCCGCATGATGAAACATTCGGCACAAAATTACGCGAATATAAAATTCGGCTTTTGACGGACTTTATGAAAAATAACACATTTTGTGTGTGATTTATTTATATCTTATCATCACTTTGTTTTTTTTGCCGCTGACCATATTGGCTTCTTCAACGGTATAGATGCGTTTGTTTAAACGATTGCCGTATGTTGTCATCAAGTTTCCTTTATTATCATAAACATAAGTCATACCGTTGACTTTTTTTGTTGTTGTCGGGATGGTCGAAAGATTAGTATAACCTGCGGCGGCAAGATTGGCATTGCACTGAGCCGTATCTCCCATGCAATAGATTTTAAGGTTGTCTAAATCAACCCTCATTTCTTCATCATAAAAGCTAAAAATTTTTCCCAAATCTGTTTGGTCGCTGATAACAAGGGTTTGTAATTTGGTGCAATGACTTAATGCTATATAACCTATAGACTGAACACTGTCCGGAATAACAAGTTCTTGAAGATTTGTGCCGCGAAAAGCCCCACCTATTGTTTGAACAGAATCGGGAATGTCAATTTTTTGAATAGATGACCAATTAAATGCTTGATATCCAATTGATGTGACGGTATTTGGAATAATAACTTCAGATGTATTAACGCCATAAAATGCACAGGTACCGATATCGGTTACGGAATTTGGGATTTTAATCGGGTTTTCACTTTTAATTGATCTAAATGCATAATTTCCCAAATCTTTAATACCTTCTTCAATCACAACATTTTTAACACCTTTTCCTCGCCATGGCGCAAGAGTGCCTGTATCTTGATCCCAACTGCCGATATTGCCGTTATCTCCGACAGGTCTAATTGTGAGGGTGCCTTTATCATCAATTTCATATTCGCAATTAGCTGTTTTTCCTGTATTATCCGTACCGCAAGCCGTCCATGCCTTTGCTTCAAAAGAAAAAGCCATGAACGCCATCAATAAAATAAAACTTTTCTTTTTCATTTTTCTTCTCCCAAAAATCATTAAAAAAGACCGCCCTTGAAAGAGCGGACGGAGAGTTCGAAAATCACATGTAGCGAAATGACTCCGATGGCCTTTGGGATAAATCCTTGAACATTCGCCATCGGCTCCCCGACCTTATATCGGGGATAATGTGCTATTTAAAATAAAAATAGCACCCATACGGTGTTACCCATCACCGCGCTACATCAAAGCCTTCGACAGCTCCGCGCCCAACCAAGGCACTAAACGGATATTAAATCCATCTGAAATATATTGTGCCATAAGAACGGGTTAAAGTCAAATAAAAAAGAGAGAAATGAGGTTGCGAAAGTGATAAAATCATCTATACATTTGTTTTTTTTTCGGTTATAGTGCGCTTAGAATAAAGAAAAGGCTGTCAGATGAATTTTTTAAGGAAATATTCGTTTCAAATTTTTTTGTTTTTACATGTGATGTTTTGGAGTGTTTTGCCGCTGATGCGGCGTGCATTGCCGATGGACAGTATTGAGGCGATTGTTTGGGGGCAATTTTGCACGCTTGGCACAAATAAACATCCGCCGTTTTCAGGATGGCTCGCTGACTTTTTTTATAATACCGTCGGGTTTGAACATCCGTTTGCCATCTATTTTTTGAGCCAGCTTTGCGTTTTGGTCGGGTTTATTTATATTTATCGGTTGGCACGCGGATTTTTATCTAAAGACAGAGCCGTATTTTCGGTGATGGTGCTTGAAGGCGTCATTTATTACGGGTTCAGCGCGATTGAATTTAATGTGAATGTTGTGTCACTTGCCTTGTGGCCGATGTGCGCATTTTATTTTTACAGAGCCTTAAAGCAAGATGCACTTAAAGATTGGTTTTTAACGGGTTTTTCGGCCGGATTGAATCTGCTTAACAAATATATGGGTGTATTTTTATTTATTCCGATGGCGGTTTTTTTGCTCTATAACAAAAATGCGCGAGAAAAACTTAAAAATTATAAG
>JAGCOI010000241.1 GCA_017645485.1 Alphaproteobacteria bacterium
GCAGGATAACGCGTTTATCTTTGCCCTCGGAAAGCTCATCTTCCTGCTTGATGCGTTCTGCTGCAACGTTTTTTAATGCTTCATGCTCTTTCGTGCATTCTTTACCCTTATGATAGCGTTCTTTTTTAATAACGGTGCCGTTTTCGGCATAATATGTCCAAACACCTTCTTTTTTGCCGTTTTTGTAACCCCCTTCAGTTTTTGCGATATCAGGGTAGGTATATTGCGTTTGCCTGACGCACTGTCCGTGTTCGTACCTTGCGTCGGTTAATATTCTGCCTTGCGCATCATAAGTTTTTTCATAATCTTTTTTGTCGTTTACCCAATAAGTTTGTCTTTTGACTTTATTTGAATTTGGAACATATTCTGTTTCCATGCCCGACTTTTTACCCTCGGGTGTTGTTTGATAAGTTAAGAGTAAAGCCTGTGTTTTTGCATCATATACGCTGATTTGATGATATCCGTTTTCTGAGGTGTTGTTTCGGGTATAAGTTGTTTGAGCCATTTCAAATCCTTTGAATATTCGTGTTTTATAATGTTTTTATCATAGCACACGGTAACCGTTAAATCAATACACTTTTGAAAATTTAAGAGGCAATTATTAAATAACCGTCAACGGGGAGGTTGTTTTCGTTTCTTAAAATAAGCGGCTCGGTTTTGATGTTTCGGTAACCGACTTTGTAAAGTAAGGAAAGAATATAGCCTGAATTGTGCTGATAACGCCCTTTTGAAGAAAGTTCAAAAGCGGTAACATGATCGGGTGCCTTTTCAATGGTGCAAATAAGCTGTGCGGGAAAACATTTTTCCAGAACGCTTTCGGGGTTTTGAATATAAGCTAACACATCCAAACATAAAACGGTATCATAATAGGCGGTGTTGTTTGTTAAGAAATTTTGAATGTCTGCTTCCGTCAGCTCATCATAGAGATTTTTTTGTTGTGCAATTTTGAGCATTTCTTTTGAAATATCCACACCCGTCCAGTGTGTATTTTGTGCTTTTAAGCGGCTTGCGGCAAGGCCGGTACCACATCCTAAATCTAAAACCTTTTCTTTAAGTTCTATGTTTAACTCTTTGATTTTATTTAATATATTATATCCGATTTCTTGCATGCGTTTGTCATACGAAAAGGCAAAATTGTTAAACAATGTTTTGGCATATAAGGCGGAATTTTCATCGGTTTTATGTTCAAAAGCATTTAAGATGTGGTTTGCAAAAATGTTATCGGGTGCGTTTTTTTGCCAGAGTTTTGCAATTTTGAGTGCTTCATCAGGTTCTTTGTTGTGGAGCAAAACAAGTGTTTCTGCCATATTAACGGCAATATCTTCGTTGTCGGGGGTTTTGATGAAAGCATTGAAAAACAAATCCAAAGCGCCTTTGTAATCCGCCTCGTCTTTTAAGATAAGCGCCACATTGTTACTTAAAGCGGGATTTTCATGGTTGATGAGGACGGCTTTGTGATATTCTTCCAAAGCCTCTGTTTTTCTGCCCTCCTGATATAAATAATCGGCATAAGAAATATGCGCTTCAAAACTTGAAGGGTTGATATCAAGCGCCTTTTTAAAATAGGTTTCATCTTGTTCTAAAACACCCAAATTGATGAGGGCATCTGTGCTGTTTTTATAGAGTAATAGGGCTTGATGAAAATAGGTAACGGCTTTATTTTTATCTTTAAGTTTCAGATAAACTTGTGCGGTTAAGTTTTTGATTTCATATGAATTTTCTAACATATCTGCTTTTAAGATATAATCAAGTGTAGTTGCGAAATCGGATTTGTCATAAGCAATCAATGCCAAATGATAAAAAGGCAAAGCGGCATTAGGGTATGTTTGTGAAAGGCGCAAAAGTTCCGCTTCGTTTTTTTGCAAAACGGCCAAAATGACAAGGGCCTCAACATAATTTTCATCAAGTTCGATGGCTTTTCGGTAATTTTCGGCAGCCTTGTCAGGTTGATTGAGTTTTTCGTATATGGCACCCGTATTGTTATAAATTTCTTTTGTTTGAGGCGCAAGTTTTAAGGCGTTTTGATAAGCTTCCAAAGCCTCTTTATGTTTGCCGATCGCTTCTAAAGAAACGGCCAAATTAAAATAAAGGGGCAGAAGATATTTCGCATTTTTTAAGGCTTTATAAAAATAAGAAACGGCGATATTGTGTTCGTTTTTGGCGGCGGCAATGAGCCCGAGCATATTTAAAACATCCGCATTTTCAGGTGCAAATGCCAAAATTTGCCGATAAATTTCTTCGGCTTGGACATAAGCACCGTTTGAATATAATTCGCCGGCTTTTTGAAACATGAAATCAAAAGACATTTGTTTTCCTTTTAATGTGTATTCTAATCACAAATCATACAAAATCCAGTTTTTTCTTTACATTGTAACAAAATTATGTCATACTTAGGATGTAAGCGTGATGCTTACGGTGTTCATCAAGCACATATTACTGCATGTACTCCTTTGCAGAGGAGTTTCCGATATAAGCGCGTGTATGCGACGAATAAGGATGACTGTGCAGTAACAGTTTGATGACTCCTCCATTTTGATTTTTTTCAAAGTGGATTTTTTTTAAGATATCGGGAAAAGGAGAATGAATATGAAAAAATGGGTGATTATTTTGGGTGTTTTATTTATATCTTATCCGGCTATGAGTGAAATATCTGGTATATGCGGGGCAACAGCTGAGGCTTGTTCTTATGTTTTAGATGATAACGGAAAATTGACCATTACGGGAAACGGTGCTATGTCGGAGCATAGCGGTTATAATCCGCCATGGGGGACAGATATTAAAGAAGTCAGTATATCAGGTATTACCTCAATAGCATCTCATGCATTTGTTGGCTCAAAAATAACAAGCATTGTTATTCCAGATACGGTTACGTCAATTGGGTCTTATCCTTTTGAAGGCTCGACAATAACAAGTATTACGCTTCCTGCTTCACTTAAAAACCTGAGTGCAGGAGTGTTTGCTACAAACAGGACTATTGAAAATGTTTTTATACCTGATTCGTTGTTTGAAAATGGTTCATATTTTTCAGATTTAGCCTTAAGTGGTGGACACGTTAAAAATTTGATTTGTTCGGCTGAAAAACAACAAGCTTGTCAAGAATATCTTTCAAATGCCAAAGGCTATAAGTCTGGCCCTTGGCCTCAACCGACAGAGCCGTTGCCGAACAGAGATAAAATAGGTGTGTTAACTTATAGAAAAGATGAAAACGGTCATATTATTTTTAAGAATAAGAAATATGCCAGTTTTTCGGATATAGCAAGCGGACGCTACATCCCCAAACGCATCTATACCGTTGAGGAGGCCAATGCCGCAACGGGAAAGAAAAACAAAGTGATGATAAAATATAAGTAAAATTTTATTCTTTGGAAACAACAACCATGGCTTCACGCAAAATGCGGCCGTTTATCATATAGCCTGTTTGAAGTTCGGCAACAATTGTTCCTGCCGGTTTTGACGGATCGGAAACCTGTTGAATAACCTGATGGAAATTCGGGTCAAAAGGTTTATCAAGACTTTCCATTTTGGAAATGCCGAACTTTTCAAAAACATGCTCTAACTCTTTTTTGGTGAGATTCACGCCTTCAAGCAGGGCTTTTGTGTTTTCATTTTCATCTGCACTTGCTAAGGCTCTGTCTAAGTTATCGGCAACGGTAAGCAAGTCTTTTGCAAAAGAGGATATGGCATATTTGTTGTTTTTTTCTATATCGGCCGCGCACCGTTTTTTGATGTTTTCGGATTCGGCCAAAGTGCGCAAAAGCTCATCTTTTAATTTGGCATTTTCTTCGGCAAGCGTTGCAAGTTCATTGTTCTCCTGCTCGTTATTTTCTGCTGTTTCAATGTTTTCAGACCGGTTTTTGTTTTCTTGTTCGTGTTCATGCTTAAAATGATGTTCTTTTTTCATGAAAAGCCTCTTTGGTTTGTTTTATTGTCCGTATATGTATCAACTTAGTGATTAAAGATTCACAAGTCA
>JAGCOI010000242.1 GCA_017645485.1 Alphaproteobacteria bacterium
CTTCGGGCAACAAAATCGAAGCCGTTACCTTCACATATTTTTCATCTGCGCGTATATCAACCGTTTCAAGGGCCACACCCGAGGCATCAAAATCCAAAACATATATTTTATAAAGGCTTTTGACATATCTTTTAAAAAGCGCTTCATATCGTTTTTTTTGCTCATCATCAAATAATTTTGCGTACCTTCCCAAGGCAAAACGTGCCATATGAGGCACATCAAATTTAACCTCAAAAAGCTCATCTAAAATAGCGCATTTAACATCATTATCTTCGGCATTTAACGCCTCAATAACCTCATTGCCCGTTTGCTCTACAAATCGGCGTGCTTTATTTTCATCAAACGCGGCAAAAGCAGATATGGCAAAACAACATATCGTAATAAATACAGTGATTTTTAATAAAAATTTTTGTTTCATTATTAACTCTGATGCTCTCTGTTGTTTTATTTATCGGCCTTCTTGTTTTTTTCCCATTCATTTAATATCCATGAAGAAGAATTTGCTTTATAATCACCGCCAACGCCAAAAGCCAAATCAATACCGTATTTTTCACAAACTTTTGTTTCTAAAATATTGTCTTTACCTCTGTCGCCGCCATTTGCAAAAACAAGATGCGCATTCGGATATTTTTGCTTAACGCTTAAAATACCGGCGCAAGCCGAACCGTCCGAATCATCAAATTCCAACACATCAATAACGCCTTTAATATTCTCCAAAATCACTTTGCGCGTTTTGATTGAATAAAAATTTTTGCCTTTTTTACGACATAGCCACGCATCGGAATTAACCAAAACAATCACACCGTCACACACGGCTGCGGCATCTGCAATCATGGCAATATGCCCCTCATGTATCGGATCAAATCCGCCGGATACGATATAATATTTTTTTTTATCTTCCATCACTGTCTTCCTTATTATTTATTTTATAAAAATTAAAAAAAATAGCAAGACCTTTACATTTAAAAAATTTTATCCGAAGTATTTCAGATAATTAAAATTTAAATATGTTTGATTTTTTTTATTTTTTCTTTACGATAAATGGCATCAACAGCTTATAGACGGAAAGTTTATATGAAAAAATTTTTAATTTGTTTGAGTTTTATCATTATTAGCGGCGGCATCATTTTGTTGATATCGTCAACAAAACCTTTTTTAACAAAACAAAACACAGATGCCGTTTTTAAACAAATAAATATTATTTCTCCGACACTCAATCCAACGCAGGGCGAAACTTTTATCGCGCAAGACCTTGCCTCATATTTCAAATCACAAGGCAAACAAGTGCGATTGTTTGATTCGAGTTCTTATATAACTTCACCGGATTTTGATCCTTATGCTCATGCCGTCAATTTATTTATCTATGCGTGGCAAGATTTTGTACCGTCTTCTCACGGCATCAACGTTTTGTATCTGCTCATTCCCGACGAAGGAAAAATCAACTATAAAAACTTTGATTTGATTGCCACAACTTCAAAAAAACAAGCTGAAGATTTGCAACAAAAAGGCTTGCCTGCCGTTTATATGCCGCAGTTTTCAAACACTGCCCGATTTACCCGCGATTATAACAAAAATCTCGATGTCCCTTTGTTGTTTGTCGGCAATCTTTACGATCATGATAAATTACGCCCGAGCGTCAAATATGCGCTTGAAAACAATTTTGACATACATGTTTACGGTCACTCATGGGATAAATATATTCCTGCAAAATACGTCAAAGGCATATTCATACCAAACGATGAATTGCATAAATATTATGCCTCTGCTCAAATTGTCTTAAACGATCATCAACCCAAAATGATTGCAAACGGTGTTATTTCCAATCGTGTTTTTGATGTCACGGCAAGCGAAGGTTTTCTCATTTCAGATTATATGCCCGAAATCGAAGCCGTTTATCACGACAGTATTCCCATGTATCATTCCTCAAAAGATTTTGCAAACCTTATATCTTATTATGCCGCACATCCGCTTGAGCGCGCTCAAAAAGCAAAAAAAGCGCACGATATCACAATGCGCTATTTTACGTTGGAAAAAATCGGGCATCAATTTATGGAAGAAATCACAAAAATCGTCCATAAACGCTTAAAAGAAAAAACCATATCTTTCGATTCGCCTATGTAAAAATAAAAGCTTATAACGTGCAAAGATACGAAGAAAGCCCTTGTGCGAAGTGTACGACAAAGGGTACATAAAACACAGGGCTTTCGTGTAGCCGCATAAAATAAAAGCTTATAGCGTGCGTAGATACGAAGAAAGCTCTTTTGTGCCGTGTACAACAATAGGTACATAAGCAAAAGAGCTTTC
>JAGCOI010000022.1 GCA_017645485.1 Alphaproteobacteria bacterium
AAGCATGCTTAAATGCTTTCAAACTCGGTGTGCGGCATATTGATACGGCGCATGCCTATCAAAACGAACGCGGTGTCGGTGAAGCCTTGAAGCAAAGTGGCTTAAAACGTGAGGAAGTATGGATTACTACCAAACTATGGCCGACCGAATATGGCGAAGGCAAAACTTTGCCGGCAATAGATAAGATGTTGGAACGCCTGCAAACAGATTATATTGATTTATTGTTATTGCACCAACAAGTCGGTGATTATATCGGCGCGTGGAAAGATATGGAAAAAGCGGTTAAACTCGGCAAAGTTAAATCCATCGGTATCAGTAACTTTAAGGAAAATTTGGAAGATTTACTTGCTAGCGCGACAATTAAACCGGCAGCAATACAGGTAGAATGTCATCCGTATTTTCCGCAAAACGAACTCAAAAAGCGTATGGCGGAATTTGGTACGATTTTAGAAAGTTGGTATCCTATCGGCCACGGCGACCCGAAACTGATAAACGAACCTGTTTTTACAAAACTGGCACAGAAATACGGTAAGACCAATGTTCAGATTATTTTACGTTGGCACATTCAGGAGGGTAATTCCGTTTTTCCGAAAACCACTAATCCCGACCATATGCGTGAGAATTTTGACATTTTTGATTTTGAATTGTCGGCTGAAGATATGGCGGAAATTGCTAAACTTGATAATGGCAAGCGTTATTATACTGCAGATTTGGCACAGCAACAGCAATTTACACAATGGAAACCGGAAGATTAGGAAAGGATAACATAATGAAAGTATTACTCGTAAATGGAAGTCCGCATAAAAATGGTTGCACCAACACAGCTTTAGAGGAAATTGCCAAGACATTAACAGAAGAAGGTATTGAATCAGAAATTTATCATATCGGGCTTAAACCGATTTCCGGTTGCCGCGGTTGCGGAGCCTGCACAAAACTCGGGCGATGTGTTATTGCCGATGATTGTGTGAATGAATTTATTGAAAAAGCAAAGGATTTTGACGGATTTATTTTCGGAAGCCCTGTTCACTACGCATCAGCAAGTGGTGCCATCACTTCATTTATGGATAGAGTATTTTTTGCAACATTTATGTCCGGTCGCGGTGAAATATTTAAGCATAAACCGGCAGCTGCAGTTGCCAGCGCTCGTCGTTCGGGAACTACTGCAACCCTTGATCAACTGAACAAATACTTTACAATTTCCGAAATGCCGGTAATTTCCGGTCGCTATTGGAATATGGTGCACGGTCATACGCCGAGCGAAGTTCGTCAAGATTTGGAAGGCCTGCAAAATATGCGGATTTTGGCACGCAATATGGCGTGGCATTTAAGATGTCAGGAAGCAGGTAAAAAAGCTGGTGTTCCGATGCCGAAAGAAGAAGAAATTGTGTTTACAAACTTTATCAGGTAGGGAAAAATGAATCTCATTAAACGAAACATAGAACTCATGTATCGCTTTGAAACAATGATTAATACAGCTGACGAAAAATTGGCCGAAGATTTGGTTGCTTCAGATGCGCCCTTTTATACACCGGCTTCCGATACACCTTTATATGGTGGTAAAGGTTATTTGTCTGTGGTACATTGGATGCGGAAAGGTTTTTCTGATGTGCAGTGGAAGTTGGAAGAAATGGTGGCTGATAAAGAAAAAGTTGCCGTGCGTTGGACTTTGAGTGCTACACATGACGGTGAGTTTTTAGGTGTTGCCCCGACAGGCAAAAAAATTAAAACAACAGTAATGAACTTCTATTATTTTAATGATGACGGAAAAATTACCAATGACATTGCCGCAGAGGGTATGATTGGTATTTTAAGACCTTTGGGTTTAAGCAAATAAGGAGAAAGAAAATGAAAGATGTTGTGGTTTTAATGGGGGCTGGATCTATCGGTGTGGCGATTGCAAGACGGGTAAGTTATGGCCGGCACTTGGTTGTAGCTGATTTGAGATTGGAGCACGCTGAAGAAATCGCCAAAAATTTAAATAATGCAGGATTTGAAACAAGTGCGGTTGCGGCAGATTTATCTTCCCGTGAATCCATTTTATCCTTGATTGAACACTCGCAAAAGTTTGGCAAAATAACTCATTTGATTAACGCTGCCGGTGTATCACCAAGTCAAGCCCCAATAGAAATGGTACTGAAAGTGGACTTGTATGGCACAGCTGTTTTAATGGAAGAATTTGGCAAGGTAATTGCCGAAGGCGGTAGTGCCATTATGATTTCTTCACAATCCGGACATCGTTTAGGGGCGCTTTCTCAAGAAGAAAACGAACTGCTGGCCCTAACATCAACCGAAGAATTGCTTAAACTTGATATGCTGAAAAATATTTCAAACACTTTGGAAGCTTATCAATATTCCAAGCGTTGTAATGTTTTGCGTGTGGCTTCGGAATCTGTTAAGTGGGGTAAGAAAAACGCACGTATTAACTCTATTTCACCGGGGATTATTATCACACCGTTGGCAAATGATGAATTGAACGGTCCACGTGGTGCAAATTATAAAAAAATGCTTGATTTGTGTCCGTCACATCGTGCCGGAACACCTGATGAAGTCGGAGATTTAGCCGCCTTTTTGATGAGTGATAAAGCAGGCTTTATTACAGGTGCGGATTTCTTAATAGATGGTGGCACAACCGCTTCTTATTGGTATGGTGACTTGCAGTATATGCGTAATACAATGGGGAAATAACATGAAAAAACTCTTTGCAACACTTTTATTATCAACAATACTTTTAACAGGAGGAAATGCTATGGCGAAAGTTGTTCAAACGGCCGGACATGACATATTGGGTGAGTTTGCCCCTGATTTTGCCCATTACAACGATGATGTCCTTTTTGGTGAAAATTGGAATAATCAGGATATTGACCTTAAAACACGAAGCATGATAACGGTTGTGGCTTTGATGTCGCAAGGTATAACTGATTCATCATTGAAACACCACCTTCAAAATGCCAAGAATAATGGTGTCAGCAAAGAAGAAATAGTCGCAGTTATTACGCATACGGCTTTCTATGCCGGATGGCCGAAAGCGTGGGCAACTTTTAACATCGCCAAAGAAGTATGGAATGATAACGCACCGGCAATGTCAGAAAAGGACAGATATGCGCAAACGATTATGTTCCCGATTGGTGAACCAAATACAGCATATGCTAAATATTTTATCGGCCAAAGTTATCTTGCCCCTATTTCAAAAGAACAAGTTAAGATATTCAATGTGACCTTTGAGCCGAAATGTCGCAATAATTGGCATATTCATAAAGCCCAAAAAGGTGGTGGTCAAATGTTAATCGCCGTGGGTGGTAGAGGATATTATCAAGAAGAAGGGAAATCCCCGATAGAGATGAAACCAGGCGATGTTGTGAACATTCCGGCAAATGTAAAACATTGGCATGGTGCCGCACCGGATAGTTGGTTTTCACATTTAGCCGTTGAAATAGATGGTATTGAGACCGAAAATGTTTGGTTAGAGCCGGTTACGGATGAAGAATACAACAAATTGAAGTAATTTTGAAAGCAAATAATATGAGGACGAAGATTTTGATGTATGGTGGATTTTTATTTTTAGCAATAATAATTGGCGGTGTTTGGTATGTCAACTTGCCTAAATTCGGACATTTACCGGATGAAATCAGTCAGGCGAAAATAATTAAATCGCCGCATCAGACAGACGGTAAGTTTCATAACCTGCATCCGACCGAAAAAATGACCGGACAAGGCGGATTTTTCGCAACAATGTGGGATTTTTATTTCGGTCCGCATCCGGATACTAAACCGAACAAAGATATACCGGCAATTAAAACCGATTTGAAGAAATTGCCGATAGATGAAGATTTGCTCGTATGGTTTGGACATTCTTCATATTATTTCCAACTGAACGGCAAACGCTTTCTTGTTGACCCTGTGTTTTCAAACAATGCCTCGCCATTGCCGCATAATGTTGTGCCTTTTGGCGGAACAAGCATTTATAGCGCAGATGATATGCCGGAGATTGATTACCTTATCATTACGCACGACCATTATGATCACTTGGACTATGAAACCATTTTAACCTTAAAGCCAAAGGTTAAACACGTTATTACAGGATTGGGTGTCGGTTCACATTTCAGATATTGGGGCTATGACAGCAATATCATTCAAGAAATGGATTGGAACGAAAGTATAGATATTGACGGTGGTAAACTATACGCTTTACCAGCCAGACATTTCGCTGGACGCTTGTTTGAAAACCGCACATTGTGGACATCATATTTGCTTGAAAGCAACGGCTATAAATTGTTTATTGGTGGTGATTCTGGTTATGATGACCATTTTAAGATGATTGGCGATAAGTTCGGAAACATTGATTTTGCGCTTTTAGAGGCTGGACAATATGATAAAAACTGGCGATATATCCACGAAATGCCAGAGGAATTCATTCAGTCCGCAACGGACATTAAAGCAAAACGGATTATTCCGGTGCACAATTCCAAGTTTTCAATCTGTAATCATCCATGGTATGACCCGCTTGATAAAATCAGCGAACTTGCCGCAAATACGAATTTGAATATCATTACCCCGAAAATCGGTGAAATTGTGGAACTAAAGAACAATGACCAACAATTTGCCCCTTGGTGGAAAGAAGTTAAGTAGATTAAATGTAAAAAGCCAGTAAGCCGAGCTAATAACTCGGCTTTTTTGTTATTGTAAATTGTGAAAAAAAAGATACCGGCCAGACCGGTCTGAGCTTGTATCTAGTATATAACCCAGTATTTACGGGCTTTTCAGAAGTTTAAAATCCGAGTGGGTCCTATCCTCCACCAATGAGAAAGCCACCTGATTAGGGTGGCTTTTTTTGTGAAAAGAACCGAAGAATATAGAAAAACTCCCGCCTTAACAAAACAGTTGTAAAATGATGTAAACTAAGTTATAAAAGCTTAAAAAGAACGGGGTAAAAATGATTAAAGTTTTGTTTGTATGTTTGGGAAATATTTGTCGGTCACCGATGGCTCAGTTTGTGTTTAAGCAAATAATTGAAGATTGCGGCTTAGCAAACCGGTTTGAGATAGATTCCGCCGGTACAAATTATGATTGTGATGCGCATAATTTTATTCATCATGGCACGCGCGAGATGTTGAAATCCATGCATGTACCATTTGAAGAGCATTATTCTCGCCGCATTCAACCCAAAGATTATGATTATTATGACTATATTTTGGCAATGGAAGAATATAATATCGAGGATATTCTATCAATAGTCGGGCCTGATACCAAAAACAAAATTCACCGCCTGCTTGATTGGAGTTCTAACCCGCGTGATATTGGTGACCCTTGGTACACCGGCAACTTTGACGATAGCTATTGGGATATTATCGAGGGCTGTCAGACTTTTTTAGAGCATTTAGAAAAGCAAAATCTATTATAGGAGAAACAAAATGGGTAAAATATTCAGCATACCGAAAATCAGAGCCTTAATGAAAAAAGGAACTCCGATGATATTCGGCACGGATTTGCTGCAATCTTTTTATGAATATGGTCAAGAAGCCCTAAAAATCACGATGGAAATGAATAACAACTACCACACTCCCGAAGAAGTGCGAAAACTGTTTTCTGAGCTGATTGCGCGCAAAGTCGATAAAACTTGCTTGATATTGCCGCCTTTTTATACAGAATTTGGAAAAAACACCAAATTGGGTAAACATATTTTTATCAACACTTGTTGCCATTTTCAAGACAACGGAGGAATATAAATCGGCGATAACACAATGATTGGAAGCAATGTGACAATTGTGACATTGAACCACGATTTTGCCCCAGAAACAAGGATGAATGCAACTCCCAAACCCGTCAAAATCGGCAAAAATGTTTGGATAGGTGCAAATGTTACAATTCTTCCCAGCGTCAGTATTGGTGATAATTCAATCATCGGCGCCGCCAGTGTGGTTACAAAAGATGTTCCCGCCAATACTTTAGCCTATGGTGTTCCTTGCAGAAGTATCCGTAAAATTAATTAGCTTTTTTTTTACAATCCAATCATCTAAAAACTGTAGCTGTTCTGACGTATGGAACCAATGTTCTCCGCCGTTCATAACCGTTACATCGGCACCGATTTTGGCGGCAAAATCTTCAATATCCTCTAATGACTGCAAATTGTCGCGACTGGCATATAAAATATGAGTTGGAAAACACCAATTTATCTGATTGTTTCGCACCCAGCTTAAATATTCCCAAGATAACGTTTCGCCGAATTCGGTTTGAATTATCCCTTTTTCCTGTAATTCTTCCTCACTCACGCCCGCCCAGTTCATCATGTTTTCAATCAAATGTTCCATATTGACAATCGGCGATACAAAAAATGCTTCTGAAATTTCTTTATCATTAAAGGAGTGCAGGGCAAAAAATGCA
>JAGCOI010000023.1 GCA_017645485.1 Alphaproteobacteria bacterium
ATCAGCATGGGGTACCGCCATTTGGGGAAATTCCCGAAAAAATGAGGGTGGAAAAGGAGTTTTTGCCTTTTTATAACGACAATTTGCGCAGACAACGTATGGATATTTTAGGTAAAAGATTAAGTACGTATACAAAAAGAGTTGAAATGTTGGTCAAAGAGAGGGATTCGGATATTTTGGACCATCTTTACAAAACCAGAAATCATTGTATTAAATGGCTTTTTATGTATAAAAGAAAATATCCTGTTTGTTTACATAAGCATCTTACCTATCAGTTTGATAATATTTTGCAGTTACCGATGAACGAACAGGAAGTTTTATTTTTCTCTAAAAATCAGGATATTTATGCGTCAGCGGAGGATTTTCTGAACTTAAGCAAAAAATATTATATTTTATATAATAAAGAGAAAACTTTGGCTTCAAAACTGAAAAACGAACAAATTTTTACCCAAATCAAAGGAAAGAAAAATGAATATTAAAAAATATTTCGGAACATATAAAAAATCAAATACGAGATATGTGAAGAAATTAATTGATGTTTTTGAAAAGGCTTTGCAGCCATATAGAACTTATGATGCTTGTTTTTTCAGAGGTTCTACGGAATTCAGGTATCTTGATTATCTTAAAAATTGTGAGTTGAATGAAAATGTAATGGAGCCCGAAGATGTTTTTAACTATGTGGCTCCATTTTTTCAGAATATGCCCAATTGGAGCAACCCGGGGACAATGATTAATGTTATTCCGCCGGTTAACCTGCTATCGCTTACCGGCAGTTTATATACAAATATGTTTAATCCTAATTTTGCGGAGGATCATTATTCGGGACGTTTATTAACCGCAGAATTGGAGGTTGCAAAATATTTAAGTGATTTAATCGGTTGGGATTGGAAAAAATCTTACGGGTTGTTTACTTTTGGCGGAAAAGGAACGAATTTGTATGCAACGAAAATTGCATTAAATCAGGCTCTTCCCTCAAACATGAAAGACGGGCTGAATGATAAAAAATGTTTTATGGTAACAACGGCAACGGCACATCCTTGCCATTATGAGGTTTGTCAATGGCTTGGTATCGGATCTGAAAATTGTATAGATGCACCATGTAATGATTTAGGTGTTATGGATGTTGAGGCAACTGAAAAAATTATCTGTGAAAATATAGAACAGGGAAAGGTTTTTTTGGGATTTAATATAAACGGATGCAATACGGTTGAATTTGCCGTTGATCCCATTAAAAAAATTTATGATTTGAACCAAAAAATTACTAAAAAATATGGATTAAAATATCAACCACACATTCATGTTGATGCCGTTTTGGGGTGGGTTTGGTTGTTTTTTAAGGACTATGATTTTTATAAAAATCCGCTCAAATTCAGTAAAGAAAGTTTGCAAAAAATTAAATCGTTATCTCAAAAAATATCAGAAATAGAATATGCCGATTCTGTTGGTATAGATTTTCATAAAACGGGTTTTTGCCCATATACATCCAGTATATTTATGATAAAAGATAAAAACAGATATTTCAGCTTAAATCCGGCGAAAAATATTCCGTTGGAAGAGTTGGTATGGGGTAATTTTGCGCCTTTTCAAACATCTCTTGAATTGACAAGATCCGCTTCGGGTGCGCTTTCGGCGCTTATTTGTCTTAAATCATTGGGTATAACAGGATTTCGGGAAATAATTGGCAATCTGTTTGCTTCTACGGAGATGTTTCGAAAACTTATCGGCAAAAATAAACGGATTGAGTTAATCAACGCCGATACGGAGGGTTTGGCAACTTTGTTTATTATTAAACCGGACGGATATGAACACATGAGTTTGCAGGAAATTCTTTCTTTATCTCCCGAACAGATTGATAAGGTGCGTCATTTTAATGTTGAATACGGAAAATTTATTCAAAAACTGAGCCATAGCGGACAAATCAATTTTAACTATACTTCTTCACGGAGTTATACGGTTGGTAATACAGGTATTAAAATAGGTGCCATCAAAGCATATCCTTTATCGGTATTTTTCAATAAGGTTGTTACAAAAAATATTGTTAATGCAATATTTAAGACAATCGATTTATTTATTTCAGAGCATAAAACAGAAGTCGGCGAAAAAGAGAAACATATTGTTGACGATATGGTTTATAAGAAACGATAAATTTTTGAAAAAAAGAAAAGCGTTGACAGAAAGGCAAAAACATCATATATTTTTGCTCGTTTAAATATTTTTATGTGTTACTATTAAACATCGTTTATTTTTTATGGAATTAAAAAAATTAACAAAAAAAGAACAGCTTGCGTTGCTTAAAGAAAAAAACCGTGTAGAGCTTGTGCAACAATATGTTTCATATGCGGGTGCATTTATGAAGGTTGCCGAATATAAGGTTATGCAAGATATCTTGGAATACAGGCGATCTAAGGGCGTAAAGGCAAAAGATGTTCATGCGGCTTTGGCCTGTATGGGTGAACTGAAAGATGAAAAAGAACTTGAGGTGCTTAAGATTCTTTCTCTTCAGGAAGCAAGGGAATTGTATTATTCAAGCCGCGGCACTTTGCATCCGGAGGTTTTGAAAAAAATAATTTCGGACTTTCCGCGTAAAGTGTCTAAAGAAATACTTTTGACATATATTAAGTCTTGCGACCTTAAAGAAGAAACGCTTTTAGAGGTTTTGAACGTTTACAATAAGAAAGATGCCAAAGAGATTTTGCTTGCCGCCGGCGTTTTGAGCGGAACGATTATGCGCAAAATGTCGGAACTCTACTCTAAAAAAGAGATGAAAGATTTTATGGCAGAGCTTATTGATACGGATGCCCCGATTGATGATGGTGTTCAGTTTAACATTATTGATATGTTTTCAAAAAAAGATGCCAAGGAGCTTTTTGAAAAAGCAATGGATCATGATGTGGAAATCAATGAAGGTATGCTTGAATACATCATCTGCACCTTTTCAAAAAAGGCCGCCAAAGAGATGCTCACAAAATATTTTGAGGGCTGCGGTAAAAAGTATTTTGAAGACTGGTATATCTCGGATATGTTGTATCGGTTATGATGTGTTTTTTTAATATGTGCCACCGGTTAAAACCGATGGCATTTTTTTATGGTATTGCAAAAAAATCGGGTTTGTTTTATAGTCGGCTTATGAAGAATGTTTTTATTTTAACCGGTGCGGGTATTTCCGCCGAATCGGGCCTTAAAACCTTTCGTGATGCGAACGGTTTGTGGGATAATTATAAAGTTGAAGATGTGGCATCCGTTGAAGGGTTTGCAAGAAATCCAAAGCTTGTGCATGAATTTTATAACACTTTGCGCCCCACCATGCAAAAAGCAGAACCGAACGCCGCACATATCGCCATTAGCGAATTTGAAAAAGAAAATCCCGACGTTAGGGTGCACCTTATTACGCAAAATGTTGACCTGCTTCATGAAAAAGCCGGCTCGAAAAAGGTGCTTCATATGCACGGGCGCATTGATGAAACGGTGTGTTTAAAATGCGGACATGTTATTAAAACTTTAGAAGAAAGCCATATTGATGATGTGTGCGAAAATTGCGGTCGGGCGGGTTTTTTAAAGCCGAATATCGTGTTTTTCGGAGAGATGCCGATGTTTATGAATGAAATTGAAAAAATGCTTCAAACATGCGATATTTTTATTGCGGTCGGCACATCGGGGGTGGTTTATCCTGCGGCCGGATTTGTGGCAGAGGCTAAATATTATGGTGCCGAAACATATTTGTTTAATTTGGAAGCGGGGCAAAACAATTTTTATTTTGATAAACAAATTATCGGGAAAGCTTCTGAAACATTGCCTGCGTTTTTAAAAAATTTGAAGTGAAAATATTTAACCGATAATTTTTCGAAATGCGGCCAATGCTGCCTGCTTAAATTTGCTTACGCGTTCTTTGCCATACATTTGTTCAAGCTTATTAAAATATTTTTTGTAATCTTCAATAAATGTATCTTCCCCCGGAATTTCATCTACATGCACAACCTCGACATTGTAGGCTTGATTGATTTCATCGCCGGTGCATTCGACAAGCATTATCATTTTGCTGTTTAAGATTTTTTGGCGGATAACGGGCGGCACCGATTTTAGAAGGTAAAAATCTTTATTGTTGCGCCCGAGAACGGCCTGATTGCGCCCGTCATAAAAAAACGCACCTCTGAAAACATAATCGGACTTTAATTGAACCTTAACGATAACACCTTCTTTGGAAAGCATAAAATCGGAAGATAATTTTTTAAGCTCGGTTATTTCCATGTTTTAAGATCTTTGATTTGTGATGCTGTCAATGAAATGTTCGTTCACGACACCGAGAGAAACAAAACCGAGCGATGCGGCATCTGCCGAAACACTCATTGCGTGTTTGGCAAATTCTTTGCTCAGCGGTTTAACCGCACTTTGGAAAAATTTGGATATCTCCGCAAATTTAAATATTTTACCCAAAAAACCGAACATTTCAGATTCCCCAAAAATATATGGGTATGGTAACATGTTTTGGCGTTTATTGCAATAATAACTTTAAAATAACTAAAAAAAACGCTTGACGAATAAAAAAAATACCTTTATATATG
>JAGCOI010000243.1 GCA_017645485.1 Alphaproteobacteria bacterium
AATTAAAAAATGCGGTTTCAAACGGGGTAAAAACAGTGCTTCAAAAGTTTAAGGAAGACAAAGAAAAAGCCGAAAAAGTAAAAGAAAAAACAGTTGAGACGGGCGCTCAAAGCAATAATGAAGAAGCAAAAGAGGAATAATTAAACAGATGAGCTCTCAGACTATTTTTGCACCTTCGACGGTTTATGGAAAGTCCGGTGTTGCGGTTATCAGGATATCCGGCGAAAAAGCGTTGGATGTTGTGCGCTGTATGAGTGATGTTTCCTCTCAAAATATATTGCCGCGTCATGCCTATTTTTGTAAGCTTTATGACGGGCAGACAAACGAAATTCTTGACCACGCGCTGATATTATATTTTAAGGCACCGCATTCTTTTACGGGTGAGGATATTGTTGAGATTCAATGCCATGGTTCAAAAGCGGTTTTAAAATCCGTGTTGGAAAGTTTGTCGGGGCTTGAGGGATTTCGTTTGGCTGAGCCGGGGGAGTTTTCAAAGCGTGCGTTTTATAATCAGAAAATGGATTTGACCGAAGCAGAGGGACTTGCCGATTTAATTGATGCCGAAACTTCGGCACAACAAAAACAGGCATTAAGACAGATGTCGGGCAACTTAAAACAGCTTTACGGGGCTTGGCGTGAAAAACTGCTCAAAATTTATGCTTATTTGGAGGCTTATATCGATTTTCCGGAAGAACATATTGATGAAAAATTGGTGGCCGAATCCGAAAGTATTGTGCAGGAGCTTATAAAAGAAATTAAAGAACATTTAAATGCTTCTCAAAACGGTGAGCGTTTGCGTGAAGGTTTTCACGTGGCAATCATCGGGCCGGTTAATGCCGGAAAATCGAGTTTGATGAATGCCATGGTTCAGCTCGAGGCTGTTATTGTGTCCGATGTTGCCGGTACAACGCGAGATGCCGTTGACGTGTATTTGGATATGTCGGGCTATCCCGTTATTTTAACGGATACGGCCGGTCTCAGATTATCTGATGATAAAATAGAACAGCGCGGTGTTGAAATTGCACATCAAAAAGCAAAAGATGCGGATTTGATTATAGGCTTATTTGACGCTTCAAAAGACAATAAAGAAGTTTTAGGTCAGCTTGATGCAAAAAAGGTTATATGTGTTGCGAACAAAGCGGATAAATTAACGGACGAACAAAGATATCATTTCGAAAAAGAAGGTTGTTTGTTGATTTCAACCAAAACAAGCGAGGGCTTATCTGCGCTGACAGAAAAAATGACGGGCCGTATTCAAAACAATATATCATCATCTTCTTCGCAGATTATTACGCGGGTACGTTACCGCCAATCATTAAAAGAATGTTTGGAAAACCTGGAAGCGTTTAACTTAAATAAGGAAATTGAACTGGCTTGTGAAGATGTTCGTTTGGCGGCACGTGCTTTGGGTAAAATTACCGGACAAGTCGAATCAAGCGAAATTTTAGATAAAATTTTCGGAACATTTTGTATCGGTAAATAAATTATTTTATGTGTTGATTAATGTATGCCTTAATATGCGGTTCAAAAGCATGGCACGCTTTGAGGTAGGTCGCACGCTTAAAATCAATGATGGCTTTGGGGGCCTCACTGATATCTGCCCACTTATAGGCCTTAAATTCGGGTTGCTCGGTTGCAAGGTTAATCTCGCTGTCATCACCCGTGAAATGGGCTAAGAACCAATACATACATTGACCGATAAAGTGACGCCCTTTAGATGCTAAAAATTCACGGACGGATTGGGGAAAATCGTAACACAAAGGTTCATTGAGCGAAAAAATTATTTGAGCGGATGTTACGGATGTTTCTTCTTGAAGTTCGCGCAAAGCCGCATTTTGAGGGCTTTCGCCTTTTTCAATACCGCCTTGCGGAAATTGCCACGCAAAATCACTTTCATCCGCGCGAGCGCACAGTAAAACTTTACCTTCATCATTAAATAAAACAATGGTGGCGCATTCGCGGTAATTATCCATTATTTCGTTTCCTCTTTTTTGTCTTCGGCTTTGGTTAATGTCGGCGCGTTTAAGTTTGTTTGATAGAGCTTTAAGGCGTGAACCAAATCAAGCGCACGGGTTAATTGATAATCGGTATTTTTATCTTCTTCTTTTGTGGTTTTGGAATCTTTCTTTTTGTCGGTTTCTTCTTCGTTTTTGAGTGCACCGCTTAACTCGGATTCTTTTAAGACAAATCCGTAATTTTCAAGGGGTTTGACTTGAGCCGGTAATACTTCGATATCCGGTTCGATACCTTTGGCTTGAATGGAACGACCGGAAGGGGTGTAATAACGTGCGGTCGTTAAGCGCATAGCGCCGAAATCGCCCAACGGAACAACGGTTTGAACCGAACCTTTACCGAAAGATTTTTGACCTAAGATGATGGCGCGGTGATGATCTTGCAAAGCACCGGCCACAATTTCGGATGCGGAAGCCGAACCTTCGTTGATTAAGACCACAATCGGTAAGCCGTTTGAAATATCACCCGAATGTGCGGAATATTTGACATTGTCCTGATCATTGCGTGAGCGGGTGGAAACAATTTCGCCTTCGCTTAAAAATAAGTCGGAAATGGCAACGGCCTGATCAAGCAATCCGCCCGGATTGTTTCTGACATCTATGATAATACCGGCCATTTTATCGCCGAGCTTTTTTGCGGCATCGGCATATGCTTTTTTGATGGCCGTATCGTTTTCTTCGGTAAAGGAAGAAATACGAATGTAAAGAATATCATCGTTTTTAATTTCTGTTTTAACCGATTGAATTTTGATTTCTTTACGTGTGATGGTGACATCAAAAGGCTTTTCGCCTTCACGACGAACGGATAATTTGACTTTGGTGCCGATTTTGCCGCGCATTTTGGAAACGGCTTCGTTTAAGTTGAGCCCGATAACCGTTTCATTATCAATATGCGTGATGTAGTCGCCGGCTTTAAGACCTGCCTTAAATGCCGGTGTGTCATCAATCGGTGAAACGATTTTGACTAAACCGTTATCCATGGTGACTTCAATACCCAGTCCGCCGAATTTGCCTTTGGTTTGTTCGGACATGTAGTTAAAGCTTTCGGCATCCATGTAACTGCTGTGCGGATCTAAAGACGAAAGCATGCCGTTAAGAGCGTGTTCGATAAGTTCTTGGTCGGTCACTTCTTCAACATAGCCCGCTTTTGTTCTTTCCATAACTTCACCGAAAAGATTGAGCATTTCGTAAGTGTTGTGTTCTTGTTTTTTCTTTTTGTCGGCACAGGTTGCATCGTGACAAACAATGGTGAGTGCAAGTGTGAATAACAGCAATTTTTTAAGCATTTTGTTTTCCTTTATGTTTAGTGACCAAGCCACGGAAGCGGGTTAATCGGTTTTTTGTTCTTTCTTATTTCCATATACAGTTTTGCCGTATCGGAATCGGGCATTAAGCCGACGGGTTCGCCGGCAAGAAGCATTTGTCCGTTTTCGGTATCAACGCTTTGCATGCCGGCAATAAGCGAGACAACATCAGAATTGTGTGAAATAATAATAAGGTTGCCATATCCCTTGAACGGTCCGGAAAAGACGACGGTTCCGTCATAAGGTGCAACAACTTGGGCATTCGGGCGTGTTTTGAAAACAACACCTTTAGAGGTAACGCCTTTTGAAAGTTCTTGCCCGTATGATGTGAGCAATTCGCCTCTGACAGGACGCACAAACTGACCGGTTGCACCGGTCAATTTGGCGATTTGATAGGACGGTTCACTCTTTATCGGTTCAGATGATATTTCATCTTCTTGGTAAGAAATATCTTCCTGCCCTTGAAAACCGCTGCCTCTGCCTTCACGCAAACGGCGCAACTGTTCTTCTTCAAGTTTTCGCTGTTCTTGAAGCTCGCGCTCTTGTGCCGCACGTTTGATTTCTTCTTGCTTTTGACGCTCAAGTTCGGCCTGTTGCATGGCTTTTTCCATCAAATCACGCAAATCGGAGGCTTCCATGGCAAGACGAACGGCCTCTTGTTTGGTTTTGGTTGTTTCGCCTTCGAGTTTTTTTCTGATTTGTGTTTTTTGCGAAGCCAAGGTTTTAAGGTTTTCCTGTTGCTTTTTTAAATCTTGCGTTTGTTTGGAAAGCTCAATGAGTTTTTTATTTAATTCATCCTTTTGGTTTTTGTAATTTTCTAAATCTTTTCTGAGTTTAGAAGTGTTATCGTTGATAAAAGGGATGGTTTCGCGCATTAAAACGGCACTTTGGATAATTTCAACAGGTGTTAACGGTTGAAACAAAAGAGAATCTTTCGGATGCAAAGCCAAATTTTGAATGGCCGCAAGTAAATCGGCCAAATTTTGATATTCTTTATTGAACGTTTCTTCGGTTCTTTGCATCTTCTTTTGCAATAATTTAAGTTCTTCTTCCGTTTTTGAAATATTATCTTCGTCTTTTTGAACACGCTTGGCAGCTTCGACAAGCTGCTTGTTCATTTTTGCCAGTTCCAAACTGAGTGCAACGGATTCGGCCTGTAATTTTTTGTATTCCATTCTTTTCATGTCGGATTTTTGCTCTAAGGCTTGAACTTCTTGTTCGGAAACCGCATGAGCAAAACCCGCCGAAAAAAGAATCGGCAGAGAAAACAAAATATGTAAGACCGTTTTTTTCATCCGTTATTTCTCAATCAGCGATTTTCCCGTCATGGCAGAAGGTTGTTTTAATTCAAGCAAATCAAGCAGTGTCGGCGAAATATCGGCCAAACGACCGTTTTTTAAGCCTTTAACATATGCGGGTGCATTGAAAAGGGCGGCTTGAACTTTACCGACCGTGTGTGCGGTGTATGGTTCGCCCGTTTGTTCGTCTATCATTTTTTCGACATTACCGTGGTCGGCGGTAACAAGCAAAACACCGTCTGCTTTTTCAATGGCATTCATAACGCGACCTAAATTGGTATCAACGGCATCAACGGCTTTAAGCGCGGCTTCCATAATGCCGGTATGTCCGACCATGTCACCGTTTGCAAAATTGCATATAATGACATCAAACTTATGATTTTCAATGGCATCAACGAGTTTATCCGTGACCTCATAAACACTCATTTCCGGTTTTAAATCATAGGTGGCGACTTTCGGACTCGGAATTAAAATACGACTTTCGCCTTTAAATTCGCGCTCTTCGCCGCCGTTGAAGAAAAACGTGACGTGCGCATATTTTTCGGTTTCGGCAATACGAAGCTGTGTTAAGCCGCTTGATGAAACAATCTCGCCGAAAATGTCTTTAAGCTCTTCAGGGGCAAAAAGTGTTTTCATAAAACGATTGTGGTCAACGGAATATTCCGCCATGCCGACCGAGATGGCAAAATGAATGATTTTTTTACGTTCGAAACCTTCAAATTCACTGTCTGATAAGGCATATAAAATTTCTCTTGCACGGTCGGCCCTGAAATTAGCCATTAAAACGGCATCACCATCTTTTGCACCTTTATAATTGCCGATAACGCACGGAACAATAAATTCGTCCGTGACGTTTTCGTTATATGTTGCATCCATGGCTTGTTCAATCGTTTCAAAACGCGTGCCGGTGGCAGATACGATATTGTCATAGGCTTTTTCGACACGATCCCAGCGTTTGTCGCGGTCCATGGCATAGAATCTGCCGGAAATCGTTGCAACATCAACATTTTGCATATCTTTAATGCCGGCTTTGAATGTTTGCAAATAGCCTTTACCGGATTGAGGCGGTGTATCGCGCCCGTCCATGAAGGCATGAACGGCAACCTTAATGCCGTTTTGATTTAAGATTTTGGCCAGTGCCAAAATATGATTTTGATGCGAATGGACGCCGCCCGGCGACATTAAGCCCATTAAATGGCAAGTGCCTTGCGTTTTTTTCAAGGTGTTAATTAATTCAAGCAATACGGGGTTTTGAGCCAAAGTGCCCGTTTTGACGGCTTGATCGATTTTAGGTAAATCCTGCATAACAACACGTCCGGCGCCCAAATTCATGTGGCCGACTTCGGAATTGCCCATTTGACCTTCGGGCAAACCGACATCCAAACCGGATGTTTCAATAAAGGAATGAGGACAGGTTTTAAGAAGGTTGTGCCAATTAGGTGTTTTACCTTGTTCGATGGCGTTATCATCAGTGATGTTTTGGCGGTAGCCCCAACCGTCTAAAATAAGGAGCATAACAGGTTTTTTCATATTTTTTCCTTTGATATTATTTTTGTTTTTCCGTATTATATATAATAAATGAGATTTGAAAAGTACTAAATTTATTTTTTTATCCGCAATTTGATGAAGGGACAATGGTTGGGTGGCAGGGTGTCTTATGAGATTGCCACGCTTCGC
>JAGCOI010000024.1 GCA_017645485.1 Alphaproteobacteria bacterium
CAAATGTTAAAAAAATATATGTTTTATCTTGTTTTTTGCCTGCTGCCTCAAATGGCTTCAGCTTCGCAAGAATATGACACATGCTTTCAACAGGCCAAAGATGACAATCAGGTTGCCTTATGTATGAAAGCTGAAACAACGCGTCTTTTAACGGAAATTCAAAAAATCTATCAAAACATATTGAAAAACCCGCAAACAGCCTCATGGAATCAGGGCACGAGTCTTGCAAAAGGCAACTTAAAAACCATGTATGATTATTGGCTTGCATACCGTAACAGATATTGCTCTTTGTTTGTGGTTGCTTCCGAACATAATTTCGGTTCGTCCGAATATGACAAAGAACGTTGTTTACTTAACTTAACCCTTGATCATTACGAGCTTGTTCATCAAGTTATCATCAACGCCAACAGCGGCGGTGAAGAAGATGACGAAGCCCACCAACAATAAAACGGAGCAAATCTTTGAACAGCCATTATACAAAACAAGAAACAAAAGCCTTTTATTGCGGTTTAATATCCGTTTTATGCGGCATTGTTTTTTTCATGTCCATGGCCTTTCGGCGGCACGATTTCAAACATGTTGATGATAACGTATATTATCTGAATGCCACATTTACGCGCACCGACGGTTTGCTTATCGGCGATGCGGTGCGTATGGGCGGTGTTGATGTCGGTCGCGTCATAGATGCCCGTTTAGATGAAAATTTCAACGCTGTCTTAACGTTTGAAATCAAAGAAGGCTTAAACATTCCCGATGACAGCAGTGCTTCTATCGTCAGTTCAAGCATTATGGGGCATAAATATATCGAAATCGACGCGGGGGGGTCCGAAGAATTTTTAAAAGAAGGTGATTCTTTTGAACTTGTGCAACCGGCCATCATTTTACAAGAAGTATTAGACAGGCTTGTTGCCGCCGTTGATAAAAACAAACAAAAACAAAAAAAGGAAAATACTCATGAATAAAAAACCGGTTGAAACAATTATGGGCATTGTCGTATTGCTTATTGCCGTTTTATTTTTGGCATTTGCATACCGCGTTTCGGATTTACAGGTTGTCAAAGGTTACGAATTAAGCGCCAGATTTTTCAAGGTCGGCGGGCTTAACATCGGCTCGGACGTGCGCATTAACGGTGTTAAAATCGGCACAGTCACCAGCCAAAAACTTTCAAATGAAGATTATATGGTTGATGTTGTCTTAAGTATTGCACCAAACATCAAGCTTCCGGATGACAGCGTTGTATCAATCACAAGTGATGGTTTAATGGGCAATAAATTTGTAAAAATCGTCCCGGGACATTCTCAAAAAACACTTCAAAACGGCGACCAAATCGCCAAAACTCAAGATTTTGAAACATTGGAAGACTTAATCGGAAAATTCATTTTCAAAGCCACGGGAGATTAACATGCGTGTTAAAAACATTTTTTTTGGTGTTCTTTCATCTCTTATCATCATCTCATGCGCTCATGCCGCCGAAATTGATATGAATATGGCGCAAATGCAAGCCATGGATAAAATCACCGGGCGCGTGAGCCTTATTGAAGTACCCGTCGGCGGAAACGTCACTTTCGGTACTTTTTCAATTGTCGTACGTTCCTGCAAAACAAAAACAGAAGAAGAAGTTCCCGAAAATTTTGCTTTTGTTGATGTCACGGATAAAAGCTTTAATAATGAAGAATATAATATTTTCAAAGGTTGGATGCTTTCTTCATCGCCGGCCGTCAATGCTGTGGAACACCCCATTTATGACGTATGGCTTATCAAATGTTTTAACGGCGATGTCAAAAAAGAAATGCTCCTGAGCCAAGAACAGCTTGATGCGCGCGATAATCTGCCTCGTTTGAATGAGGTTCAAACCCAAAATCAGGCACTTATGTCAAATTCTTTGATAGATGATGAACCGCAAAACATTTCATTTAAAGAAGCCATTTACAAAGAAGAGATATTGCCTGAAGTCCAAAACAAAGCTGTCGAAAAGGTTGAAGGCGAACCTCAAAACCTCATTCATATTGACGAGACTTTTGAAGTTGATGAAGAAATGGTGCAATTGCCCTCGCAAGATTTGCAAAAAGCCTTAAAAGAGCAACAACAAAAGCTTGATTTTAATCAAACGGATATCGAAACGCTTGAAAATCGTGTTCAATCCACAATTGATGAAGATTTAACGGCCGCCATCAACGAAGAACTTAAAAATATGGATTAGTTTTGTATGCCTGTATCCGTTCAAAAATCCGTTGCCCCGCGCAACAAAACCTTAGTGCTCAACCAAAGTGATACGGCACTTTTGAAAAAAAATTTACTGTATTTGGAAGATATCAAAACCCCTCATAACATCACAAACAAAACAATTTGTGCCGATTTGCTTGAGGCGTTAGATTATCTCCCGAATAATTTTGCCGATTTAATCATTATTGATCCGCCTTATAATCTAACCAAAAATTTCAACGGCACCGTTTTTAACGCCATGAAAGATGATGCCTATGAGACATATCTTTCAAGTTGGTTTTCGCGCGTATGTCAAAAATTAAAACCAAACGGCTCGCTTTATATGTGCGGCGATTTTAAATGCACGGCGGCCATGCAACGCGTCATAGAACAAGAACTCACAATTTTAAACCGCATCACATGGCAACGCGAAAAAGGCAGAGGTTCACAAAAAAATTGGAAAAACGGCATGGAAGATATCTGGTTTGCCGTCAAAAATCCGAAAGATTACTGTTTTAACCCTAAAGCCGTTATGATGCGCCGGCTTGTCAAAGCCCCTTATAAAGTCGGCGGAAAACCGAAAGATTGGGAACAAACCGATAAAGGCAATTTCAGAAATACGTATCCCTCAAATTTTTGGGATGATATTTCAATCCCATTCTGGTCCATGAAAGAAAACACCCCGCACCCGACACAAAAACCCGAAAAACTTTATGCCAAACTTATTTTAGCCTCTTCAAAAAAAGGTGATATGGTTTTTGATCCGTTTTTGGGCAGCGGCACAACGAGTGTGGTCGCAAAAAAACTCGGGCGAAAATATTGCGGCATTGAAATCAATGAAGAATACGCTTTAATGGCCGAGAAACGCTTAAAAGATGCCTTACAAAACACTTCCATTCAAGGCTATCAAGACGGTGTTTTTTGGGAGCGCAACACCTTAAGCGCCATGCAAAAAAAATGAGGTTGATATTCAACCTCATTTAACTTTTTGCCGGATTTTAAGCCACAGAAGCTCAACGCCTGACACAACCCACAGGATAGCTAAAAAAATCGTGTAGATTGTTAACACTGCAAAATATAAAACTAAATAAAAGAACGGCCAAATAACGATACCGTAAAGAGCCGCGAGCAGTCCTCCGCCGATAACACCGACACTGACAGTTTCAAATGTTACACCTTCCCGTGAGAAATGACATAACGCAACCAAACTCAGCAATACGACTGCGGCCAACGTCATATTCTCAACAAATGAGATAATTTCTTCAAGCCATTGAGGCCGCGATAAATTTAAAGTTATCAGCTTATTTTCAAATTCCTGCCCGAAGACTATTCGGTTTGAAAATCCGAACAAACCTCTCAACACTGCAATCAAAGCTGAGCCGATTGCAATAACCCATAGAATCGTAGTCATAATGATATATTTTTTGATTAATAATTCGATTATACATTCAAATATAGACAAAAGCACGTCGAATGTCAAGAGCTTTCATCGGACTAAAAACAAAAAAAGGAGGTTGATATTCAACCTCCTTTTTTTTATTCTGTAATCCAGTCTATAAACAATTTGATTAATGATCCAATCATCAGGACCACGAAATAGACAAGGTCCCAAAGAACCATGGCGTAGAATAATCCGCCACATAATCCAAGCGCCAGCATCCCGATTAATTTTACAAACTCAGAGAACTCACAAGAGTCAATGTAGCTACAAATCGTTAATGTGACAGCCGCAAATGTTAGAATTTCTAACATTTTCAGACTTATTTCAAGCCAGTGAGGCCTGTCAAGTTCAAAACTCAGACTGTCTCTTAAAGTGGCACCGAAAAACGGATGCACGGAAAATCCGAAGATTAATCTCAAAATCGCAATCAAGACTGAGCCTATGATTGCAGTCCACAAAAATAAACTTTCCATAATTTCCATAATTAAATAATTAAAAGTTTGTGAGTCCCGAATTTATCAAAATTTCTCAAAAAGCCACCCGAGCACATCATCTATGAAGCCGATTAGAATAATCAGAAGACAGCATACCCAATAAAAGATGAGATACATACCTTCCCATAATGCGACCACATATATAAG
>JAGCOI010000244.1 GCA_017645485.1 Alphaproteobacteria bacterium
ACTTTAAGCGATAAACCACCGCCGAGTGACCATGTGAATTTTGTACGATCCCAATCTTCCGAAGCGAAAAAGCCGTTGCTTTGGAAAAATCTGACTTTTGTGTAACCGAGACCGGCACCGACATACGGCGACCACCAGTTATAAGGCAAAACATCATAGTAAACATTCCACATATAAGAATATGTTTTGAATAAGGTTTTATTGACGTTTGTGTCTTTATTGTATTTACGCCAAATATATTCGAGTTCCGTTCTGAAATATTCCCATCTGTAACCCAAAGCACCGCTCATCATAAGACGAGCATTGTCGATATTGTCTTGAGCACCTTTGATTTTATGCTTGACCTGACCGGCTCTGAAAGCACCGTAAATACCGTCGCATTCGGCGTGTGCAGGCGCTGTAAATGCTGCAAAAAGCGCAACAACCGAAGCTGTTAAAAGCAATTTTTTCATTGAGATAATACTCCTAAATTAATTAATCCTGTGCTCAGTCTAAGGCTAAATTCTTTAAAATATGCTTAACGAGGTTTATAAAACAGATAAAAAAGATTGCATTACGTATTTAATTTGTATAAATTACAAAACAGGTGGCCGGATAGCTGCGCCGCGGAAAGGAAAATCCGAGGGTGAGGAAAGTCCGGGCTTCATGGAAACAAAATACCGGATAACGTCCGGCCGGAGTAATCCGAGGGAAAGCGCCACAGAAAATTACCGCCGAGGCATGCTTCGGTAAGGTTGAAAAGGCGAGGTAAGAGCTCACCGCCGCGTTAGCAATAAGGCGGGCATCAGGCAAGCCCTATTTGATGTAAGACCAAATGAGGTGTATCGGGGATTCCCGACAGAGCGTTTCCACTCTGTCCAAAGGTAGGTCGCAAGAGCAAGTCGGTAACGGCTTGGTAAGATGAATAGCTATCGGTGTTATCTTTGCTTGCAAAGCAATGACATATACTAAACCCGGCTTACAGGCCACCTTGTTTTTTAAAAGGACAAAGAAATTGAAGCAACAAACTTTTGAAAGAGAAATTGAATTAAGAGGTATCGGACTTCACAGCGGTTTGGAAAACGTGATGAAAGTAAAACCGGCAGCCGTCAATACGGGTATTGTTTTTTTGCAAAACGGCGAACGGGTTCGGGCTTTATACAGCGCCGTTAACGATACACGAAATTGTACATGTTTAAAAGGAAAAGAAGCCTTTGTATCAACGATTGAACATGTTATGGCCGGCTTATATGCTTTAGGTGTTGATAATGCGTGTATTGATGTTTTGCATCCCGAATTGCCGATTATGGACGGCAGTGCCGATATTTTGTTAAAAGAACTTTCAAAGGGCGGTATTCAAACACAAAATGAAAACAGAAAATATTTAAGAGTTTTAAGACCGGTTCGTTTTTGCGACGACAAAGGAAATTTTGTTGAATTAAAACCTACAAAAGAAGACAAGCTTCATATATATTTTAAGATTGAGTTTCCGTCAAAAATTGTCGGTACACAGGTTTTTGATAAAGACATTACGTTTGATGTTTTTAGAAAAGAAATTGCGCCGGCACGCACGTTTTGCGAAAAATATCAGGTGGATTATTTGAAATCGATAGGCTTGATTAAAGGAGGCAGTTTGGAAAATGCCGTTGTTTTGGACGGTGAAAATATTTTAAATCCCGAAGGGTTCAGGGTGCAAAACGAATGCGTTAATCACAAGGTTTTGGATCTTATCGGGGATTTATATACATCGGGCTTTTTTATATATGCCGATGTTCAAGCTTACAGAACAGGTCATTTTCACAACAATGAAGTGTTGAAAAAACTGTTTGAAAATAAAGAAAATTATGAAATTTTATAGAGGAAAACATGAAGAAAATTTTGATTGCTGTTTTAGGGGTAATGCTAATCGGGGCTTGTGCTTCGAAAAAAGAAGATACAAGTATGTTTTCGGCAGAAGAATTATACACCAAAGCATACAAATATTTGAATCAAACAAAATATGAAAAATCAGCCGATTATTTTGAAAAAGTGGAAACGGAACACCCTTATTCCAAATGGGCCGTTAAATCAAAGCTGATGGCAGCCTATGCTTATTATCAAAATGCCAAATATGACGATGCCATACTTGCGCTTGAGCGGTTTATTAAATATCATCCGGGAAATAAAGATATTGCCTATGCGTATTATTTGCGCGCAATCTGTTATTATGATCAGATTTCGCCGGCCGAAAAAAGCCAAGGAGCAACCCTTGATGCGCATAATGCCTTAAATGAGGTTATTTTATTGTTTCCCGATACGGATTATGCCAAAGATGCCGAAAATAAGTTGAAATTGGTGCTGGATCATGAGGCGGCTCATGAAATGTATGTCGGGCGCTATTATTTACAGGATAGAAATTATTTATCCGCATTAAACAGATTTGATACGGTCGTTGAAAAATATCAGACGACGGTTCATATTGAAGAAGCGCTTTATCGTGAAGTTGAAATATATACACTTATCGGCCTGAAAAATGACGCCAAGCGTGTGGCGCTTGTGTTAGATAAAAATTATCCTGACAGTAAATGGAATAAAAAAGCTCAAAATTTGATAAAGTAGACAGTTTATGCTTAAGCGCCTTATCATTAATAATGTGGTTTTAATTGAAAAAGCAAGCCTTGAATTTTCAAAAGGTTTAATTGTTTTTTCAGGCGAAACGGGCGCAGGTAAATCCGTTTTGATGGACAGTTTGGGGCTTGTGTTGGGTGCAAGGTCGTCCGGCGATTTGATTAAAACGGGGGCAGATAAACTTTCGGTAACGGCCGAATTTGA
>JAGCOI010000245.1 GCA_017645485.1 Alphaproteobacteria bacterium
AGAACGCCAAAATAGTTTAACATATAGGGCTTTGAGGTAAAAAGATTTAAATAGAGGTCTTTGTCAATATCAACATAATCGCTACTAAGAGGCGGAAAAATCTTGTTATCCTGACTGATAAATTGGCAACCGACACCCCAAAAAGTTTTATCTTTCGGTAAATTTCGGATTGTGTTAAAAATGTCTTGCAACGTATTTTTATTAAAAAGAACATCATCCGAGTCTATACTTAAACAATATGAGCCTTTGATATGCTTTATCATCTCATTGCAGGCATTGTGCTTTCCACCATGTTTTAACTTAAGGTAGGTGATATTAAAATCAGCGTCTTTGATAAAAGATTGAACTAAATTTTCGGTGTCATCTGTCGAGCCGTCGTCACCGATAATCCATTCAAAATCTCTAAAAGTTTGAGATGAAAGCGAAGCAAAAAGAGCAGGCAATAAATGTGCTCTGTTATAGGTCGGCGTTGTAATGGTGAAAAAAGGCATTATTTTGATTCCTTAATGAGTGCATACACTTTATATGAAGAACAATGATATTTGTATTTGATTATTTCGCCATCATATAAAGGAAGGGTATTCTCAGGAGCATATTTATTTTTCTTAAATTTTACAAATTTCCAATTTTTAAAGGTAAAAATTGCTTTTCTTTTGTAAGTGTCAAGCCATGTTCCGTCATAATGATGGATAGCATAAGTTTTTTTGTTTTTTAACGGTGTGCAAAAATACCACCAGGGATAAACAAAACACCCATCTTGTAATTTTGTTATAGCATCACCATGTTTGGCATTAAAGATAAAGTGCTTTTCAAAATAAGGCGCGAATCTTGCCGGACAAGGTTTTTGGTCAAAAGTATTTTCCTTAATTTTAAAATGTAGTCCATCATAAACAGCAAGCATATCTTTAATTATTTTATGTTTTTTTGCAGCACCTATAAAACCCATTGAAAGTCCGATTGAACCGTGATAATTTTCATGACTGATGATAAAATCGTTATTGATAAATTCATCAATATTTGCACATAATTCTTCATCTGTATCAAGGTAAATACCGCCTTGTTCATAAAGCGCATAAAGTCTGATATAATCAGAAACAAAAGCCCATTTTTTTGCTTCAAAAGCTTCCGAGACGTATGCATTGTTGATTTTTTTTAGAGTATCGTTTCCCCATTCTTTAATTTGCCAATCCGGACAATATTTTTTCCAACTTGCGATGCATTTTTTAACCGAATCGGGTTTTTCTTTGTCGCCGACCCAAACATAATGTATTATTTTAGGTATCATATTTATGCTCCTTTTTAGAATACTACATGTATAATTTTGACGTTATTATTCTTTTTATTCGCAAAATCTTGATGCCAAACAAATAAATTTGTGTGCAGTCGTTTTTTGTTGTTTGCGTTATAAAAGGGATCAAACCGAATAATTTGATATGTCTTGTATGCATCAGCGAATATTCATATTCTGCGTACAAATTCGGGTAAGTTTCTTTTAAAAAATTTCTAAGATTAGATGCCGCAACATTGCTTTTGCCGCTTTGTTTATGTGTGGTATTTTGTTTGTGATTACGATATTTGAACAAAATCTCTTGTAAATGATGAAATTTCGTTACACCTATTAGTCGGCACCATAAGGCGTAATCTTCCGCCGGTGAAAATTCTTCTTCATAATGTAAATTATTTTGTGTTAACACGGACTTTCTTATCATTGACGCAGGGTGCATAACCGTACACCCACCCATAAGTGTCACTTTAATTGCATGGTCATCCGCAGGACGGTGCGATATGTTATTTTTAACAATGTCTTTTATATTAGAACTGACAACACCGATATCGGGATTGTTATCTAAATACAAAACTTCTTTTTCAAAGCGCGTGGGCATGGATATATCATCATGGTCCATCACTGCCAAATATGTACCCTTACTTAAATCAATCAATTTATTGCGTGAACGTGAAATACCAAGATTGGATTCGTTTTGAAAATATTTAATTCGGTCATCTCTATATGATTGAACGATGCTTTTGCGGTTATCTTCGGGGCAATCATCTAAAATCAGAAATTCAAAATCCGTAAAAGTTTGGGTTAAAATGCTTTCAATTGCCTCACGTAAATATTTTTCCGGTGTTTTATAAATAGGCATCAGTACGGATACTTTAGGTTGGGTCATCTTAAACTCCTTTTGAAAATTAGAAAACCACCTCTTGAGGTGGTCGGGGAGTTCAGAAATCAATACACCAGAAATGACCCTTTTAACCTTTAGGCAAAAGCCTTGGACATTCGCTAAAAGCTCCCCGATCAGAGAAGACCCATAATCGGGGATATATTTATGATGCCATTATATCTTAATAAGGCAACAAATAACGATGTTATATCCAAAAAACACCGCTGGTGTAACAAAGGCTTCTGACAGCCCTGCACCTAAAAGGTACGGGGTTATTATATCCGCTTTTATTTAAAGCACAAGGAAAAAATTTAATATACCGGAAATTGATGGCAAAGGGCTATCATATTTTGAGCCGTTTTTTCAATCACTTCATCTGCGTTGTTTGAGGCCAGCGCATCAATTACATCACCGATGGCGTTGCCGATTTGTTCAAACTCTTTTTCTTTAAACCCGCGTGTGGTGCCGGCCGGTGTGCCGAGTCTGATGCCCGAGGTGATTTTAGGCGGTTGCGGGTCAAACGGGATGGCGTTTTTGTTGCATGTGATGTGTGCTTTTTCCAAAGCCGATGCCACAACATCACCCGTTAAATTCTTCGGGCGCAGGTCAACAAGCAAAAGGTGGGTGTCCGTACCGCCGGAAACAAGATTTAAACCTCTGTTTTCGAGCGTTCTGCCTAAAATTTTGGCGTTTTGAACAACCTGCTTGGCATAGGCCTTAAAAGAATCGCTTAAATCTTCTTTGAAGCAAACGGCTTTGGCCGCAATGACATGTTCCAAAGGTCCGCCTTGGGTGCCGGGGAAAACCGCCGAATTGATTTTTTTGGCGATTTCTTCGTTGTTTGTTAAAATCATCCCGCCACGCGGACCGCGCAAGGTTTTGTGCGTTGTGGTGGTGACAACATCGGCAAATTTTAAGGGGTTTTCGTGAACACCGCCCGCAACAAGCCCCGCAAAATGCGCCATATCGACCATTAAGTATGCGCCGACTTTATCGGCGATTTTACGGAAACGGGCAAAATCAATCTGGCGCGGATAAGCCGAGCCGCCGGCAATAATAAGCTTTGGAGAATTTTCTATAGCGAGCCGCTCAACTTCATCATAATCTATCAACCCCGTGTCTTTTTTAACACCGTAAGAAATCGAATTAAGCCATTTGCCCGAAATCGAGACTTTGGCACCGTGCGTTAAATGACCGCCCGCGCTTAAAGACATGCCGAGTATGGTATCGCACGGTTTTAAGAGTGCAACATATACTGCCGTGTTTGCCTGACTGCCCGAATGAGGTTGAACGTTTACAAATGCGGCATTAAAAAGTTTTTTGGCGCGTTCAATCGCCAGCGTTTCGATTTTATCGATATTTTCGCACCCGTGATAATAACGATGAGACGGATAACCTTCGGCATATTTGTTGGTTAAAACAGAACCCTGTGCCTGTAAAACGGCTTTTGAAACATAGTTTTCGGAAGCAATTAACTCGATTTGTTCGAGCTGACGCGTTTTTTCCTGTTCAATGATGCCGAAAATTTCGTTGTCTTCCATTTGAAGCGTTTGCTGAAAATCCATTTTTTAATCCTCATCTATTTTGTTTATTCTGTTTGTGTGTCGGCCACCTTCAAAAGAGGTGTTTAAAAAGGTTTCAATGCGGTTGATGACATCTTCAAAAGACATGGTGCGACCGCCGAAAACAAGAATGTTTGCGTTGTTGTGCTTTTTGGCCATTTGAGCCGAATAGGTGCTGTATAAAAGCGCGGCTCTGATGCCCTTAAAACGGTTGGCCGTAATGGATGCGCCGATTCCCGTGCCGCAAATTAAGATGCCTAAATCTGCTTTGCCGTCTAAAATATAATGTGCCATTTTTTTTGCAAAATCGGGGTAATCAACGGAATCGGGCGTGTTTGTGCCTAAATCTTGCAAGGGTATAGATTTGGTTTGAAAATATTGTTTGAGTTTTTCTTTTAATTCAAAACCGCCGTGGTCGGATGCAATGGCAATATTCATCTTTTTTCCTTTTCGTATGCTTTTTAATTAGCAATAAACAAGCGTAAAATCAAAAAAATTTTCTCGGTTTTGCAAAAAAAAATGCAAAAGAATAAAAAAAACTATTGACGCGGGAAAAAATATTTGTATATATGGGAGTTACCGTGAAGGTATCAGGATGGCCGGTTGGCAGAATGGCTTATGCAGAGGACTGCAAATCCTTTTATATCGGTTCAATTCCGGTACCGGCCTCCAAAGATTCCGACTTAGCTCAGCGGTAGAGCAATCGGCTGTTAACCGATCGGTCGTCCGTTCGAACCGGACAGTCGGAGCCAAAGTCAAAAGATCCCGAAATAAATTCGGGATGACAGGAAGAACAAACCTCGCTTTTTTTATGAAGCGAGGTTGTTTTTTTGTTGCATTTGAAGAAGGCTTCTTTTATAAAGAGCGCATATCAAACCATTTGGAGATTTTTGTTATGGGTTTTAATTGCGGTATTGTCGGATTGCCGAATGTCGGTAAATCTACACTTTTTAATGCTTTAACACAAACAATTTCGGCGCAGGCGGCAAACTTTCCGTTTTGCACAATAGAGCCGAATACGGGGCGTGTTGCGGTGCCTGATAAGCGTTTGGATAAGCTTGTTGAACTTGTTAATCCGAAAAATATTGTGCCGACGCAACTTGAATTTGTGGATATTGCGGGGCTTGTTAAAGGCGCTTCCAAAGGCGAAGGTTTGGGCAATCAGTTTTTGGCCAATATCAGAGAAACAGATGCGATTATTCATGTTTTAAGATGTTTTGAAAACGATAATATTACGCATGTTGAGGGTTCGGTTAACCCCATTCGTGATGCTGAAATCGTTGAAACGGAGCTTATGCTTGCCGATTTAGAATCGCTTGAAAAACGCATTGAACAAGTTATTAAAAAAGCGCGCGGCGGGGATAAGGAAGCAATTGTTCAAAAAGAGGTTATAGAGCCTGTTATTGAAGCCTTAAAACAGGGTAAACCGGCGCGAACGGCCGCACCGAAAGAGAGCAACCAAGATGCTTATAAGCAATATAAAATGCTTCAACTGTTGACATCAAAACCCGTTTTGTATGTGTGTAATGTTGATGAAGATTCGGCTTCAACGGGTAATCAATTTTCGGAGGCTGTTTTCAAAAAAGCCGAAGCTGAAAACGCAAAGGCCGTGATTATTTCCGCCGAAATAGAATCGGAAGTGGCACAACTTGAAAACGAAGATGAAAAGAAAGAATTTTTGGAAAGTTTGGGTTTAAGTGAGACGGGACTTTCTAAAATTATTAAAGCAGGTTATGCACTTTTGGGTTTGCAGACCTATTTTACGGCAGGGCCGAAAGAAGTGCGTGCATGGACATTTTTGAAGGGCTGGAAAGCGCCGCAATGCGCCGGTGTTATTCACTCGGATTTTGAACGCGGTTTTATCAGAGCCGAAACGATTTCGTACGACGATTATGTGAAATACGGTAGTGAACAGGCATGTAAAGAAGCAGGCAAAATTCGCTCGGAAGGTAAAGAATATGTTGTGCAAGACGGCGATATCATGACATTTTTATTTAATGTGTAAAGACTGAAGGTATGCTTGATTTAAAAACAAAAACATTTGAAAAATTTGCGTTGCCCGAAAAAATAACGGGGGCAAGGTGTGTTTTTGAACGTCGGCAAACAAAACATAATGAAGAACTTTTTCGCTTAATTACGGATTCAAAAGAATTTTTAAGAAAATATCTGTTTTGGGTTGATGATACCAAAACCCTTGAAAATGTTGCCGAGGTAACAGATATTTTTTCTAAAAATTGGGATAATCGGGATTCGTTTGAATATGTGTTTTTGGATAAAAAAACCGGTGAAATGGTCGGTGCCGGCGGTATTCACACAATATCATATATGAATAAATGGGCCGAATACGGTTATTATTTAAGTAAAAATGCCGTTAAAAAAGGCTATGCGACGGATTTTGTAAAGACTTTGGAAAAAGAACTTTTTATAAGAGGTATTCATC
>JAGCOI010000246.1 GCA_017645485.1 Alphaproteobacteria bacterium
AAAGAATAGCCTATCACATATTATATTTGAAAGAAAAAATATGTTGGAACAATTTTCAAGAACAATACAAATATTCGGACAAGATGCCATTCAAAATCTTCAAAAAAAACATGTCATTATTTTCGGTGTCGGCGGTGTTGGCGGATATGTACTCGAGGCACTGGTACGCGCCGGAATCGGATATATTGATTTGGTAGACTCCGATAAAATCGCTTTAAGCAATTTAAATCGCCAGCTTATTGCAACACACTTAACACTGGGGCAATATAAAGTCGATGTTGCAAAAGAACGGGCGCTGTCTGTTAACCCTGATTGTCAAATCACAACCCATAAAGTTTTTTTCGGTCCTTTAACAATGGATTCTTTTGATTTCGCACAATATGATTATGTGATTGATGCCATTGATACGGTTTCTTCCAAATTATGTCTTATTGAAAAAGCTCAAGCTGCCGGAACACCCGTTATTTCGTCAATGGGTACCGGAAACAAAATTTGTCCGGAGCAACTGGAAATTGCGGATATCAGCCAAACATCTGTTTGTCCGCTTGCTAAAGTGATGCGCAAAGAATTGAAAAAACGCGGTATTTTACACTTAAAAGTTATCTATTCCAAAGAACAACCGAAAAAACCTTTATATCCTGACGAGACCGACGGTAAACACATACCACCGGCATCAACGCCTTTCGTACCACCGGTTGCCGGTTTTTTAATTGCTTCTCAAGTCATTAAAGATTTAATCAACGGCTCAAGTGCGTAAGATACGTTTTTTTTCAGTCAAGATCAACGATTTCGTATTTGTCATTACCCATACCGAGTTCTTTCATATAAGAAAGCTGACGCAGACCATGACGACTTTCAATGCGTTCACGCAACTCTTTACTTTTATTGCCTAGGTTGTAAACCATATCAATCGAAGCCTGATCAAGCGCTAAAATATCATCACTTGCCAATATACCGATATCCGGTGTAACAACGGGTTCGGCAGCCAACCCCTCACAATCGCAACTGACGGACATATTACGCAACACATTGATAAATGTAATGTTTTTCTTAAAATGATCTAATGTCGCTTTGGTTGATTCCGTCATCCGTTCCATAAATTCATCCATGGCAATACTCCATTGTCCTTGCCCTTGATGGGTATGAATCATAGCTTTTCCGATACGACCGTCTGCCATACCGATACCGATATTTTTATTTGAGCCACCAAAGCCTCCCATAACATGACCTTTGAAATGCGTTAAAACAAGTAAAGAATCATACCTATCGGCATGTGAACCCACAGACATTTCCTTAAAATATTTTCCGCCCTTTACAGGCCACATCATTGTACCTTCCTCGTCCATAATATCCACCGGCACAAAAGTCCAACCGTTTACCTTAAGTGTTTCGCGGTGTTGCTCTGTGGTATATCTGTCGCCCTCATAATATGTATTTGTTTCAACAATTGTTGCATTCGGAATATCTTTTTCAACCAGTTCTTTAACCCAAAAACTCGGAATAATGTTCGGTCCGTTTTTTTCGCCCGTATGGAGCTTAACGGCAATTTTACCCTGCATATGACCGTTCACTTTTTGATAAATTTTACGCAACCCGCGGGGGCTTAAATCACGCGTAAAATAAACAATCGATGATGATCCTTTTCGTTCATCAACGGAAATGTTCACCGAACTGCCCAAAGGCTCTTTTACTGTTGCGCGCATTTTTTTCTCCTTGAAATAACACCTACATCATATTAAACAAGAAGATA
>JAGCOI010000247.1 GCA_017645485.1 Alphaproteobacteria bacterium
GACACTTGTGTTAAACCTGTCGGCATACCACGGATGAAGACCGAAAGCGGGGATAACCATTAAAGGAAAAGAACGTGCAAAAAAAGCCGTTTTTTCCCAATCATCAGGTTGCGTTGAAACACAAATACATTTTTCGATATTTGCCTTTTTGAGCCGCTCAAGAAGAGATGTCGGTTCAATGTTTGCAAAATCCGTCAGATGAATATGTGTGTCAAAAAACTTCATTAAAAATACCTCTTTGTTTTTATAAGAGGTATTTTAAAGTTTTGCAAGCACACTTTTTTATGAAATCATATCAAATATTTGATATACGGTTTTGCTTGGTTGTTCTATACGCGGATTAAAACCGGCTAATTTTGCAAATTTATGCATATAAGCAATGGTAAAAATGCGTACCGAACAGGTTAAGCCTATATCCGGTGATTTGTTTGTTTCTATCAATTCCAAAAGTTTTTTACGTTTTAAGCCTTCACGGCGGCAAATATCATCAAAGGCAGTCCATTCTTCAAGTGCAAGTCTCATACTGGTTTTGCGGTTGTATATCGAAACAACGCGATTTTTAAGAGTTGTCATGTTTTATGTCTCCTTATATTAGATGTTGTTGATATTGACATATTACACTATATTTTAAAATATGCAATATAAAATTGTATAAAATATTTTTTACATCTAATATATTGTATATTTGGAGGTCTATGTTGTTGAAACATAAAGAAATTTTATGCTTGGAAAATGTGTGTATAAATACACATTTTTGTCATGTTTGATTTTTTTATTTGACAATTTTATGAAAATATGCTAACTTGAAAATATAATAAATTTGGTAATGGGAGAAAAATCATGACAAATCTTATTTCCGAAAAAGCGTTTAATCGTTTTGAAAAGCGTCGTGCAGGTTTGAATATGAACATGTTGACGGCGAAAGTGGCGGCAAGCCGATTGGCAGGTAAAGTCCAAGAGACGAAAAACGAAGAAGTTCAGGATAAGACTGCCGTGATTGAACGTTGATAAAATTTTTTCATTTTTGCTCCTTAAAAGGAAATGCATCTGAAAATTGCATTTCCTTTTTTTTATCTTCCGATGGATAATTTTGTTTGAGGTATATATATGTTTTGGTTTGTGATATGAAAAGCGGCGTTAAATTGATAAATAGCGTGTAACACATCGGTATCCATATATTTTAATGCATCTTGTTGTATATGGGCGGGAATATCAAAAGAGATTTGTGCTAATCCGCCTGCCATTGCTGCCAAAGTGTCACTGTCACCTCCGAGGGAAACAGCATTACGTATGGCATCTTCGTAAGATGAAGCGTCCAAAGCGCATGTAATGGCCTGTGGAACGGAATTTTTGCATGAGCAATAAAACTTGTTGTAGTTTTTGCGTATGTCATCTACAGATTGTGATAAATCATATTGATATTTATGCTTTATAATGTTTTTGATGATTTTAGGCGGAACGGCGTGTTTAAGCAAAAATGCCGTTTCAATGTAAGCAGCGGTTGCGTTCAGGCTTTCTTCGTGATTGTGTGTTATTTTTGTAAGTTCTAAAGCGTACTGCAGGGCATCTTTTTTATTTTTAAAGGCAAAAATAACAGGACTTAATCGCATAATGCAACCGTTTGTTTTTGACTGATTTGGGCGTTTATTTTCAAGCCAAGCGGAAAAACCTTTGCCGAAGGCATTGACCGTGCCGTTTTCGTAAGTACGGTTTTTATAAAGATTTCCCCATTTAAAAAGTGCGTCTTGAGGTGGTATGTGTGCAAAAAGTGATTCGGCTGTTGCACATGTTAATATTGTATCATCGGTAAAACACGAACGGTCACAAAAGAGCTTGAATTCTTTTGTTTTGATATTATGAAATTCATAAGGCGAACCGATAATATCTCCGATAACGGCACCCAGCATATACATATCCTTGATTTATTGTTAAGCGTTATACTTTATATAAAAAACAAGCTTAAAAGTCAAGGGTGCCTGATAGAAAATCTATTTGATTTTGACCGTATGAAGCAAGTTTGTCATTAATGTTTGACCAAACGGGTAACCGGCGGTTATAATGATATAATCTCCTTTTTTGCCGTAGCCGAGTTTTTTAACATGATTGCTGGCGATAGCTTCAATACGATCAAAATTTTTGAAAACCTCAGGATCCGATACGGCTCTGACCCCCCATACAATGCCCATGCGATCGGCAACTTCTTTGTGCAGTGTGAGTGCAATAATCGGCAAGTTCGGGCGCTCTTTGGCCATAGAAAAAGTGGTAAAACCGGAATTGGTAAAAGTGACAATGGCGGCAACATGCGGTAAGACTTCCGAAAGCTCCTTGGCTGCATATGTTATACCGAGCGACTCCAGTTCACACAGATGCGATTCGTTATTGACGGTGTTTTGAATAAAGTGTGTATCTCTTTCAACCTGCTCAATAATATGGTGCATCATTTCAACCGTTTCGACGGGATATGAACCGACAGCCGTTTCGGCTGAAAGCATAACAGTATCCGCCATGTCGTAAACGGCAGTAGCAACGTCGGAAACCTCAGCCCTTGTGGGTGTTGGGGCATTAATCATGGATTCGAGCATTTGAGTTGCAACAATAACCGGTTTGGCGTGTCTACGGCATGCGGAAATAATTTTCTTTTGTAAAACAGGAACTTCTTGAATCGGACATTCAACGCCCAAATCACCTCTTGCAACCATGATGGCATCTGATAAAGAAATGATTTCATCAAGTTCTGCGATGGCACTCGGCTTTTCCAGCTTTGAGATGATTAATGCTTTGCCGTTGATGAGTTTTTTGGCGTCTTTGACATCTTGTGCTTTTTGAACGAAAGACAAACTTATCCAATCAACACCCAAATCAAGTGCAAATTGTAAATCTTCTTTATCTTTTGGGGTTAAAGCTGAAATCGGCAGGGTGATATTCGGCAAATTAACACCTTTATGGTCGGAAAGCTCCCCCGCAACGAGAACTTTTGTTGTTATATGAGTTTTATCTTTGCTTTGTACCTGAAGAACAATTTTGCCGTCGTTGAGTAAAAGTTTATCTTGAGCTTTAACGGCCGAAAAAATCTCGGGATGAGGTAAATTAACACGCGTTTCATCACCTGCTTTGGAATCTAAGTCAAGAATAAAGGTTTGCCCTTTTTTTAAGGTAATACGGCCTTTTTCAAATGTACCGACGCGCAGTTTAGGCCCTTGCATATCCGCAACAATGGAAATGTGTCTGTTTTTTTGTTTGGAAAGCTCACGTACAACATCAAAACGCGCTTTATGTTCGTCATGTGTGCCATGTGAAAAGTTAAATCGAAAAGCGTCTGCACCGGCATCAATCAATTTTGATAAAATTTGTGATGAGGCTGTGGCCGGTCCGATGGTTGCTAAAATTTTGGTGTTTGTATTTGAAGGCATTGTTTTTTCCTTTGTTTTTTATATGATATAATCCGAAAATAGGACTTGTAAAAGTGATTTTTTTTTGTTAAGTGTGTTTTTAACATAAAAAGTTTAACTTATCATTTAC
>JAGCOI010000025.1 GCA_017645485.1 Alphaproteobacteria bacterium
ATGTTTATGTGCTTTTAATTCTGGTTTGTTCGCTGATTATAAAAACATATATCCAGCCAGATTTTTCGGTTTATTTGTTCCAAAAAACACCGGAAAATAAATATGCGGCGCATCTGAAAAACAAAACACTCTGGATTAAATATGATGCCTCTATATCAAATTGGAAAATGGTTGAACCGGCGTTATATTCTTTTTGGGCAAATAAGTTTATTATTTTTAAGGATTTTGATTCCGAATGTTATCAGAATATGGTTAAAGACAATCCTCAACTTGATAATGTTGCCTTAATTGTTGAAAATAAAGAAAAAAATATAAAGGGATGTAAAAGAATCGCGGGATATGACTTTATTTGGGGAAGTTGGTCGTGCTGTATGTATTTACCAAAAGCTTCTATACATGAGTGGCATTCTAAATTGTAACGTTATCACATTTCAAATATGGCTTTATGATTACGTTTCGTGTAAGAAAATGATAACTTAAAGGATACGAGAAGATTTTTTTGATTGTAATATCATCATACTCAAAGAATTTTTAATGTTATTTTGTTCGGTATTTGAAGATTTTTGAAAAGTATGAGATTCTTTTCCGATACCTCGTAATTTCTGAATTTGTGTGGTTTTGTTTTGTTTAAGTGAAGATAAATTTTTGGTTTCTTCTGTGGTTCTGGAAATTTTTATGTGTACCTGAAATAAATCTTTTTGATTTTCAAATCCTTTTAAGACAGGAATGGAAATATCTTCAGAATCTAATTGACCGAGATGATATTGCTTGGGATAATCGGCAGGCAGATGTTCGGGCGGATAATCATCTATCAGGCGGGAGGTATGAATGACGGTTGCAAGAGATTCCCTTAAAAATGAAAAATCTTTTGTATCATTATTAAACCCGATATATTGCGGCTTTTCATCTTTTATGCCGTCAAAAAACATGAGGTGGTGTCCTTCGACAATGACCAAATCACCTTGCCGACATTCTTGCATTTGTTTAGCGGAAGATAAATCAACACAATAAGACAGATATTGTTCAGGAATATAATCCGAAAAAGTTTGAGGATGTGCCGCTTTTTCAATATCTTCAGGTAAAAATTTTAAGCCGCCGTATTTATTTTGAAGTTCATATAAGGGCAAAGTTAATGCCTTGGTGCAATAACCTTTGTCTTGCATAACATCAAGACAATCTGAATCTGTTAGTGCATGTTCATAAGCCGTGCGAACAGATTGATTAATGCCTCTGTTTGCAAGAGCGGGTGCAAGTATTCTGCCAATCACGATGTTTAATTCGGCTGTTTGTTTTAATTTTTCTTTTTCTTCATTGTTTAAATGCAGTAATTTATCTTCAACCTCAGCGTTAATCTTATCTTTATTTTGCAGATAGTACAGGATTTGTTCCTCTTGAGAATCTCCGGGGGTAATCTGTCTTCGAATAATTGACGCTTGTTCCAATTCCAGAGCACTTTTTGAAGAAGAATTTGAATGATAAGAGCAGAGAGCGTCAATCAATGCTTTGGAAATTGTCAGTTCTTTTTTTTCACAAATGCCTTGAGCGGTCTGTTCAATGGTAAAAAGATAACTGCCATCATTGTTTTTGATATAATGTTGTTTGGCCAGTTCTTTTTCTTTGAGCATGGCCTCGATGTTTTCATGAACCTGTTTGATGTACTCTTGAAGCACATCAGCAGATGCCGGTTTTTCAGGTGTTGCCGAATTGTTCATGTAATACCTCCGTTCATTACTTTAAATGTAGTGTATATTTAAAAATTTGTCAAGTTATTTGATTTATGTGTAAAAAAAACTTGATTTTTGGCAAAATATGTATAAAATGAAAGAAGTTTTATTATATATTTGTCAATCATTAAATTCATCATTATATGAAAAAAGTTATTAGTATCATGCTTTTTTGCATGATTTTTGCGGTGGGCAAGGCCTATGCGCAAGATAGCATTTCGTTTGTTCAGGCAAATGAAACATATGCTGAAACACGAACGAATACGAATGACTTACAGCAACTGATACCGCTTCTTTCCGCACTTAGTGAGAAAATGTCGGAAGGCGGTGAAGTTCCTGAGCCGAAAGGGACATTTCCTGTAATCGGAAAGAGCAAATTTGCTCAGCATCACCACATTTATCAGACAATAGAAATATCTACTATTGTGGGCAAAGATAAAGACAGAGATGACGATTCCGATGATGTTCAGGACAATAAGGCAACCGATGGAACATCTACTCAAACACCGGATGTGATATCCAACCTTAATTTAGGTATGAATATCGGCTACAGGTTGTTGTTTGTGCCGGGAACCGTGCAAGGTGAGAATCTTGTAGTCAATCGTTTCGGTTTTGCTTACAGCGTAGGACTGATTGCCGCATTTGACCGTCAGGATGATTACGATGTTACCTGTGATTTTTTAGGTAAAGTCGGTATAGAAACCGGCACCGGCCATGCCATTGGAATGGGTGTCGATTATTTAATAGGTACCGGAAAAACCGCCGGAACTTTGTTTTTTGAAAATGATCCGACACCATATGCTTACACCATGTGGTGCTTTAAGCAAGGATTTCAGGTTTGGCTTAATACAAATCTGCTGACAACAGCAATGGGTGATGCCGATATATTGGCGTTTGGAAGATTTGTTCACTCTAAAAATCCATTGGATGATTTAGAACTTGCCGAAGACGGAATATCGAATTTCTGGTTAGAGGAATCTTGGCAGTTTGGTGTGACGTTTCGTTTTACACTTAAATAAAAAAAACCGACCTTATGATAAGGTCGGTTTTTTGTTTCACAAGTGCTGAGAAAAAAAGTGACGGTTCGGCAAAAAGCATTCTATCTCAGAAATGCGTTTATCGCATTGTATAAATCTGTTTGATTTTGCTTTGTTTCAAAATTATGTCCGCTTGATTTAATAATTTTAACAGAACCTTTTTCAAATTTTTCGGATACGTTTTCAATATCCGAAGCATTAACAACGATATCGTTTTGTGCTCCAATCAATAATGTTTTTGCTTCAATTTTCGGAGCAAGCAGATAAGCATTATAATTTATACAACTTTTAATGACTTCGTAAGGAATTGTAACCGTTTGATGCTTTTGATGGTCTGTATATTCATAATTACCGCGTTGTTTCCAATATATGCAAAAATCAGTCATATTTTGCATACAGGTTTTTTCCCATGACATGCCGCCGGTAACAGGTGTTATGGGGACTAACAAATTTACTTCTTTTGGATGTTCGGCACTATAGGCAATAGCCGTTGCACCACCGAGTGAATGGCCGGAAAGAGCATAAGGCTGATGATAAAAAGATTGCTTTTTTGCCCAATGAATAACTGTTTCCAAATCGTTTTTAAATGTTGAACACCTCACGTTTTGAACGCGATTGTCACTTTTACCTAAGGAATAACGACTGTCAAAGGTAATAACCACTAAATGATTATCCAAAAAGGCTTGTTTTGCTTTTTGGACGGCAGGATGAGACATGTTTGAAGCAAGACCATGTTGAATAAAAGCCAATTTATGATAAGAGGCATTTTCCAAGCCATCTATATTTACATAAATACGTTCATTTTGTGCGTTTTCAATCCAAACTTCTTTGTGAAAAGCAGGGGAACATGCCGTTATAAAAAGAAGAAAAAGGAAAATGTAAATTTTGTTCATGTTTTCATATCCTTCAAAATTTTTCAGACCTTATGATTTATTGTATATTTTTAGAATAGCTTGAACAATAGCGTAGTATAATAACTTTTGATGAAAAAGTAAAACAGAAAATCTGGTACAGCTTTATATCCGACAAGATTTGTCGTATATGGTGATTAATATCACTTTACAAAAGATATTAATTAGTCATTGACGGAGACAAATAAATGGAAAAAACACAAGAAATATTGAAGCACTTATTTGATTTATACCATGAAAAAGTATGGGATGAAAAGGATATTATTAACTGGTGTCATAAAAATCCTGAACGCTATAACGCTTACCAAAAAGCTTTCAAAAATATAGAACAGGAAGTTGCCGTTCATGCGATTGATAATTATTGGAGATATCAGTCAAATAAAACTCAACCGACAATTGCAAAGTTGCTTGAAAGTATTTTTAATGATGC
>JAGCOI010000248.1 GCA_017645485.1 Alphaproteobacteria bacterium
ATTTAATTTTTTATTAAAAGTTTCAATATAACATGTAACATGTGTTTGAAATTTTTATAAGGAATGTTCTATGAAAAAAATTCTGATGTTGGGGGCAGCTTTAGCTGTTGTATCGTTTGATGCGAGGGCACATTATAATCCGACGGATTATTATATTAATCAGCATCAAAAGCAATATATGCAATCTGTTGTTCGTCCTTATTTTGGGGCAGATTATGTTTATACTTTATCGCATTTTAAAAAGGTTGATGACGGCGCCGGTAACAGAATTGAAGCTCTGAAAGAACCTTCAAATGGTTTTGCGGTTTCCGGCGGCTTAAAATTTCATGAAATGTTAAGCGCTGAAGTATCTTTTCAACAAGGGTTGAAGGCAAGAAAGAATATTGCCGGAACAAAGACGGAAAATAAGTTGTCTGTTGTTGGTTTTGACCTTATTGCGAATACACCTCAAGACAGTAATTTCGAATTTTTAGGTTCTTTAGGTGTCGGCTATTACAGATTGAAATACACATTTGATGATGGCGCCAAACATTCGGGACGTAACTCGCGTATAGGTGTAAGAATGGGGTTGGGCGGCCAATATTTTGTAACCGATCATATTGCTTTGCGCGGGATGGTGCGTTACAATCTTGTGAAAATGAAAGGTGATAGAAAAGATTGGCAAGATTTAGGTGCACTGAAACGTGCTATTGATTTTGCGGTCGGTACACGAATCTATTTCTAGTGTAAACATTATATTATTCTTTTCAAACGAATCTGCGTGTTTGTTGTGCAGGTTCGTTTTTTTTGCGGCATATATATGTTTTTATTTTATGATATTTTAACGGGCTTGAAAAATAAAAAAGTTGTGAATTATCAGCATCGGTATTAAAAATTTTATTGAATCAAAATGGTAAATGCCGTAAAAGAAAATAAAGATTAATGAACAGTAAAATATGGAGAAAACAAATATGCTCTCAAAGTTAATGGGATTTTTTTCCGCAGATATGGCTATTGATTTAGGAACGGCAAATACGCTTGTATATGTTCGTGGTCGCGGAATTGCTTTAAATGAACCTTCTGTTGTGGCCATACAAGAAGATCGTGGAAAAAAACAAGTTTTGGCTGTGGGAAATGATGCTAAGCAAATGCTTGGCAAAACGCCGGGCAATATTCATGCCATTCGCCCTTTGAAAGACGGTGTGATTGCTGATTTTGAAATTGCCGAAGAAATGATTAAGTATTTTATTCGCAAAATCCATAATCGCCGCACTTTTGCGAGACCTCTTATCATTATTTGTGTGCCTTCAGGCTCAACGGCAGTTGAACAACGTGCTATTCAGGAATCTGCAGAAGCAGCCGGTGCAAGTAAAGTATGGCTTATTCCGGAACCGATGGCAGCGGCGATTGGTGCAGGCTTACCTGTTACCGAGCCGACGGGTTCTATGGTTGTGGATATCGGTGGCGGTACAACGGAAGTTGCTGTTTTATCTCTTGGCGGTATTGTATATGCAAAATCGGTACGTGTCGGAGGTGATAAAATGGATGCGGCTATTGTATCGTATATTCGCCGTAATATGAATTTGCTAGTGGGTGAAAGCAGTGCGGAACGCATTAAAAAGCAAATAGGTTGTGCTTGTCCTCCCTTGAAAGGTGAAGGAGAGACCATTGAAATTAAAGGGCGGGATTTGCTCAACGGTATTCCGAAGGAAATTGTTGTATCTGAACGCCAAATTGCAGAAGCACTTGCAGAACCTGTTGCACAGATTGTTGAATCCGTCAAAGTGGCACTTGAAAATACGGCACCGGAATTGGCTGCGGATATTGTGGATAAGGGAATTGTTCTGACCGGAGGCGGGGCTCTTTTGAAAAATTTAGATCAGGTGTTGCGTGAGGCGACCGGTTTGCCCGTTTCGGTTGCAGAAGAGCCTTTGGCCTGTGTTGCAAAAGGAACAGGTTGCGCATTAGATGATTTGCAAAAATTTAAAGGTGTATTATCATCAATGTATTAAATGTATGCGCGGAGAGTTTGGGAGATAAAGAAAAATGAAACGTCGCCGCGTTCTGTTTATGCGTTTAAGTCAGTTCAGACTTTTCTTAAGAAAGCTGATGTTGGCACTCGTAATGACGAGTGCCTTTGGCTTGTTGTTTTTAAATAAAGCAGATGATGTGCGTTTGAATAACAGTCAGGATATTGTTTCGCGCATATTAAATCCTATTATTCAGACCATTCAATTGCCGGCAGACGGGCTATATTTTGCTTATGAGCATATCAAGGATATTGTATGTGTATATAGAGAAAATATACAGTTACGTGAAAAAACAAAAAAATTTGAGGAAAATCAAAATAAATTACATGCTTTGCAAATTGAAAATGCACTTTTATCAGAGTTGTTGCTTTATCAGGTTCCGCCTGCCTCGACTTTTGTGACGGCAAAAATTATTGCTGTGGAAGGCGATGGTTTTTCGCATTCATGGATAGCTTATGTGCCTGAGTTAAATCATGTTCAGAAAGGACAAATTGTGTTGTATAAGGAAGCGGTTATCGGTCGAGTTGATGCCGTGCAAGGGTCTTATGTGCGTATTATGGCAATTACCGATATAAATTCTAAAATTCCGGTATTTGTTGAACGTACGCGCAATCAAGGTATATTGGCCGGCAATAATACGTCTGTAATGAACTTACTGTTTACGGATTCAAATGCAGATATTAAAGCGGGAGACCTTGTGGTAACATCAAGTGTCGGCGGGGTTTTTCCAAGTGATTTACCGCTCGGATATATATCAAAAATCAATGATTCGGTTATTGAAGTACAACCGATGTATAAATTGGAAAAAGCCGAATATGTAAAAATTGTTAAGTATTTATCCGCTGAAAATGTTTTTTTTGAGGATTCTTTGTAGATGAAAGAATCTTTTGCGGAGTTCATAAAAATTTATTTGAAAGGAATGATTCCTTTTTTTATGACGCTTGTCTTAATGTTGCTGAATTTTTTGCCGACCCATTTACCGTTTTCTCATTTTTTAAGGCCGGATATTTCCATGATATGTATTTATTTTTGGGTATTATACAGGTCGGATTTGTTCGGGTTGGTAAGTGTTATTATTCTCGGAGTGGCTTCAGATAGTTTAAGCGGAACACCGTTTGGTATTAATTTATTTGTTTTTCTGTTGACCTATGTTTTGACGTTGACATATAGAAGTTATGTGTATGCAAAATCTTTTTTAATCAGTTGGGTCGGGTTTGCTTTTATATTGGCAAGCGCTCTTATATGCAAATGGTTGTTACTTTCCGTGTATTACAAAACATTTTTGCTTTTGCCCCATATTGCTTTGACTTTTATCGTAACACTGTTGATATATCCTTTAATTGCACGTTTGAATATTATGGTTCAAAATAAGTATTTGAGTTTTGACGGAGAAATCCATGAATAACAGCAGTGATAAAGGAAAAATTTTACATAAACG
>JAGCOI010000249.1 GCA_017645485.1 Alphaproteobacteria bacterium
TACAACAATATGAAAAAAAATCAAGAACTTTTATCGTAATGGGAGATATTTTATGAATGATATTCGAAAAATAGGCGTTTTAACAAGCGGAGGAGATTGCTCGGGATTGAATGTGGCCATATCCGGGGTTGTGAAAGCCGCAACACGTAAGGGATGGACTGTATACGGCATCCACAACGGCACGGAAGGTTTAACCGAAAGACCTTTGTCTTACGAGATTTTAACAACGCAGAATTTTTCGGATACACCATGGGCAAAAACAGCCGGTTCTTATTTAGGATCACTCAATAAAGGTATTAAATCCGATCAAATGGCGGCCGTTGCAGAGCGTTTCGGCGAAGGTGTGCGTGAACTTGGTCTTGATGCCGTTGTTGTTTTGGGTGGAGACGGCAGTATGAATGTTTTGCAAAACTATTGTTCAAAAGTCGGTATTAAAATGATCGGTATTCCGAAAACAATTGACAATGATACACCTTTAACGGACTGCTCAATCGGTTTTGAAACGGCATGTCAGGTTTGTATGGATGCAATTGACAGTGTGTGTACGACCGCACGTTCGCATCAACGGGCCATGATTGTGGAAGTTATGGGGCGTGATGCCGGGCATTTGGCCTTAAGGTCTGCAATTGCGGCTTCTGCGGATATTTGCTTAATACCTGAAATTAACTATACATTGGACGGTATTATCAACAAATTAAATGAAATTAAAAAATCCGGTCGCCAATATGCCGTTATTGTTGTTTCGGAAGGTGTTAAAACGGAAAAAGGCGAAACATTATCTGCGGCCAAAAATATGGTTGGCGAAAAGGTTTTGGGCGGAATCGGTGATTATTTAGTCGGTCTTTTAAATGAACATTGTAAAGATTTTCAGGTAAGATGCACGCGTTTGGGGCATATTCAGCGTTCTGGTTATCCTGTTTATGCAGATCGTATGATTGCTTCTTTATTTGCCGCTAAGGCGGTTGATTTGTTAGAGCAGGGGCAAACGAATGTTATGGTCGGTTTGCAAAACGGCAAATTAACGGCATTTGATTTGAAAGATGTTGTTCAAACAGGTACGACTTTTGTGGATATTAACAGTGCTTATGTTAAAACGGCAAAAGAACTCGGTATGTATATCGGCGAAATTTAAGCATTATCATAAAAAAAAGAGCCCTGAGTTTGTCTCGGGGCTTTTTTATATCCGGTTAAGAACGCGATTTTTTATGTAGCAAAGAAAACAGAGGATTTTGACTGTTTTTATATTGCTTATAGCGTTTGGTGGTTGCATCCATTTCTTTACGGCGCTCTGTAACATTTTCAAAATTATGTTTTTGATGATAAGTTTCCATTTCGTGCAGATTGACATGAACACCATGCTTTAAGCACCATCCCTGAATGCCTTTACCCCAAGGATTGTTACCGGGGTTTGTAAAAACAAGACCGATTTTATCCGGACCGTAAAAATCCAAATCTTTAACGCCGAGGTTTTTCAAAATATTACCGACATTGCGTGCACAGTTGTTGAATAACAAATCATATCTGCGGCGTGCATATTTAATGTTATGTTTTTCCATTTCACGTTTTAAGTTTTTGGGATTAATGCCCAGTTGGCTCGGATACACAAAATAATATTGTGCATTTTTACCATATTTGGGATATAGCGGATCGGTATGTATCGAAGGAATTAAACGGTTAACGACGATATCTTGATATTGCATGCATACATGACCGATAAGGGCAGGGCCTTCTATGGGCACAATGGCAATAACAAGCGGATCTTCTGCCAATAAATCGAGTTTGCCGTTTTTATCTCTCGGAATACGATCGGCAACATTGCCTCTTCCGCGTAAAACCACACCGTCACGTTCAAATTCTTCTTGCACGGAACAAGATTCTTCAACATTGTATCGGGTGCCGTTATAAATAAAATCGGTGCCTTTTGTTAAACAGGCTTCTTTGGCCTGACGACACATTTCGCGGCGACTGCTGATATCTTTATTTGAAATTTTTTCAATAGCGATTTTTCTTGCTGTTTTTGTGGCTTCGGTTAAGTTTTCAGCTTTGATTTCGGGCACATTTCGATGATAGGGGTTTAAGTTTGAATGCCGAAACTTATCAAACAAAGTAGTTGATTTAATTTTAAGCCATATTTTTCTGAGAAGAGGAAAAGCTCTTCTTTCCCATTCCATCGGATCGCGCGGTTGTTCAGGCATCTGGTTATTTCCTTTCTTACAGATATCATATTACCAGATTTTGTGGTTTAAGTCAAGACTGATAAAAAAACCACCTCACGAGGGGGTGTTTCTAAGTGGTTGCGGGAGAAGGATTGAAGCTCGACATTGCGGGCAATGGTCGCTTGACTTCGCTTCTTCGGCTGAGGCCTCACCGGCGTACTTGCGTCCGCCTGAAGCTTGTACTGAACCAACTTCTCGTTGGTTCAAATAAAATCA
>JAGCOI010000250.1 GCA_017645485.1 Alphaproteobacteria bacterium
GTATCTTCGCAAATCGGCGCAAACCCGAACTGTGATAAATCTTGCTTTAATATTGCGGCTTTTTTCATAATCACTTTCAATTTATCAACCGGATTTTTATAAGAAACAACAATGTCTCTTAATCGGCGTTTTAATTCTTCTTTATCAAACATTGTGTATGGTTTGTTTGATATTTTTGACTTAAAAATGGCTTTTTGCACTTCATAAATTGTTTTATCATGCGAAGCGGCCTCTTTTTCCACTTCATCTGCAAAATCTTTTTGCGACATGATTTGCATCATTTTGGTATTAATATTTGCCAACACAAATGCATCAAGCGCATGATGATAATGAATACTGCGATCTTTACCGACACGTGTTTTATTATGAATTTCTTCTGTTGAAAGTTGCTCTAGATACTGTTTAGCCGCATCATCTGCTTCCTGTGTACTTAATTCGGGTTCTGATGTTAACTTTGTCTTTTCGCGTTCAATAATATCTTTTTTCTGCCAGTCTTGCGGTTCCCACAAACGATAATCTTCGGGCAAAGCATCATTGACATCCCAAATAGATCTTAATAAATCCGTCATTTGCCCTTTTGCCGAAACAATTTTTTCTTTTTTGCAAATACATGTCAAATATTTGCGCGCCAATTTGGACATATACTGCATATCTGTTAAATCTCGCGCTAAATTTTGACTGTGCTTATTAAAAATTTCTCGTGCATTTTTATTAAAACGCCATGCCATAGAATCAAAATTAAAAGTCTTTTTTAAACGTTTGTTTGCTTTATCAACGACCTTAGCCCGCTCTTTAACCTTTGCCCAAGACATTTCCTTAAATTCTTTTTCATCACGGGCCAATGCTCTGATTTGTTTTTCATCATTAAAAAATTCATATGGTAATTGATTTAACTTTTGACGATTGATATAAGCTCGGGTAATGATTTTATTGTTATAACTGTCATCATAAGACCACGAATACGGTAAAATATGCTCTATTTCATATTTATCCGTAAACAATTCACTGAGTTTGATATTTTTTCCGGTATATAAATCGCACCTGTTTGTAACATCTTGAGGATTTAAATTGCGCCAAACTTTATATTTTTCCATATTAAATGAAGTGACGGCAACATGAGGAATCTTTTTAATTTCTTTTTTAGCTTCATCATTGATTTTTTCATTTTCTTTGTGTTTTTTATCAATCACCGCCAACGCTTTTTTGCCTTTTGTCAGTTCACGCCCGAGTTCGATGGTAATAGCGCTCGGTTTGCCGTATTTTTTAATCAGTTCATTAACAACGGCACGCAATTGATTAAGCGCAATATGCACACTCACATTTGTGATACGCCCCATATAATCATCATAATCCAATTCTTTCACGTATTTTTCTTTATCACCCCCGATAAGTGATTGTGCAAACAATTCCTGATAAGGGGGCAACTCATTTTGCTCATCAAAATAGCCCTCATCTGCTGCTGTTTTGTCATATACATTTTTAATTGCCATCGCAAGATCTGTACCGTTCATCATCTCCGCGACCAATTTTTGCATTGCTTTTTTTGAAAAACTCATATACCCGTCAGGAAGTTCTAACGATTGATTTAAAATACAATCTGTTTGTATTGGTGAAAGCGTCGGACAAATTTCATGCAACTTAAATTCCGCTTCATCCGGCAACAGACTGTAATCTTGTAATATATCAACAACTTTATCTTTCGTTTCGTTTGAAAGTTTTTGCCAACTCTCCCCTAAGGCTTGAGTACCTAATATGGCATTTGTGATATTGCATAACAAACCTTTTTTATAAGTCCTCATTAAATTAACGGACGCATCACTTTCTAAGCCCAAACATTCTAAAATTTTATCCCATGAAACATAAAAATCGCCATCATACGTATCTTTTTGAGCATTATCCAAAAACTTAAACAAAGCTTCACGTTCTTCTTTTTCTAATATCCTGTTATCATTTATTCTGATGTTGGAAATATCGTACAAAATCCTAAATTGTTGCGCAATTATATGCGTTTTCGGACAACGTCTTTCTTCCGGCTCAAGCCAACAAAAACCTGTTTCTTGTTTTTTTAACGGACGTTGAAAGAAAATATCATCATCTTTAAGACGTTTTTTAAGGGTATCTGTTAAAACATCAGGATAATACGAGCGTTGTACATCCCAAATAACATCAAATTAATCTTGATACATTTGACGATTAGGGTACCAATCAATAACCAACTTACCGTTTGCATTCGTAGAATTTTTAAAACGACGATAATCAGGAAATTTATACATATATTCACCCAAAGTAACACATCCGCTTTCTTTAATTTTATTTTGTAAATTTTTCATAGCCTGTGTCGTTTTGGTATCTTTTTTGCGTTCTTCCCGCCGATTACTCAAAAAACCGCGACGTTGATTAAGATGAAATATAGCACGTCCCAACTCATATAATGAAATTTTTTCATGTACGGCTTTTGCACGAAGTTCATAAGGATTTAGTTGTTCCAATGATTTAAATGTTTGCGTATCTTTAGGCAATAAACCGCTTGCCTTCATATCTTCAATAAGCTTTTTTTGTCTTTCCTTAAATCTTTTTAAGCGTCTTCTGGCACTTCGTGCTTCCCGCCGTGCCACACATAAAGGATCTTTGCTTTTATCATTTCTGCCATCCGGAAAAATCCTGACACCTATATCAAGCAAACCTGTCACTTCATCATCTTTTGTCTCTAAGCAACACCATCCGAGCGATGAAGTTCCTAAATCAATTCCCAAACGATATGTCATCTCATTTTCCTTTCATAAAAGCGTGCAGATGTTCGTATATTAATACAAATAATTTTATTGACAACAAAAATATTTGATATATTATGTATGATAGAAGTATTCTTGTAAACGCATA
>JAGCOI010000251.1 GCA_017645485.1 Alphaproteobacteria bacterium
AAAGGCAAAGATGCGTATGACAAAGGCAAAGATGCATATGACAAAGGCAATTCCTATTATGAACAAGGCAAAGATGCTTATGCGCAAGGTCAGGATTATTACAATCAAGGTCAGGGTATGGTCGGTCAAGGTCAGGAAATGCTTAATCAGTCTTCTGAAATGGCAAACGGGCTTAAAGCTCAGGTGAATGATGGGGTTAACGTTGGCAAAAATACGTTTAATGAGACATCATCAGGGCTGACAAGCAATTTTTCGAATGCAACGGACAATTTTAGTGCGCCGAGTTTTAAGAACAACGGCAGTAATAAGCCGGCGGTATCTGCGGGCGGTAATGCCGGACGGGAACAGGTGCGGCAGGAACCTGCTTTGAAAGGCAGTTTGAATAAAGGGTTCGGGATTGCCAAAGAAAACGCTGTTGCAGATAATCCGAGATTTAACCGTGCGGCTGATTTGAATGTGCAAGACGGGTTTGAAGATGAGGGGTTAACAGATGATTTGTTTGACGTTTCAAATGAGGCAATGCCGATTGAAACGGTTAGTGTAAAAAAGGATGTTGAATTTGTGACGGGTGATGATGCATCAATCAATATTTGGGACGATATGGAAGATGTGATTGATGAAGAAACAATTATCAATCCGAAGCAATTTAACAGAGTTGAAACGGAGAACATGCGTTTGCCCGACAGAGAAAGAATCGGTATAAACAAAGATATGCCCGCCTCAAAAACAGGTGTGGTAACGAGTGGCGGTATAAAAGCCGATAAAACAACAGACGTTAAAGAGAAGGTTAATACAGCACCTCTGAATATAAAAGAGGACAGCAAGGGACGGACAGCCGTGAAGGCTTTCGGCAGGGTTTCGTATGTGTTGGATTTTAAGGAGGCGTTTGCTTCGCAGACCAAGACAGGTACGGATAAAGACGGGAATTTTTATTTTCCGGATGCTTTTGCCAATTGGGCGGATATTAACTATGACGAGACCGCAGACAGTGAAAAACTGTTTGTTGCCATTCAAAAAATATGCGGTGATTTGCAATCGACGCTGAACACCGAGACACGCGAATTTGATGAAAAATATGATAATGAAATTATCGGTAAAATGCGTGCCAATGCGATGGCGCACAGCGTGGTCGGGGCTAAAGAAGCCGAGAGCGGTAAAGCCGTTGAAGATTTGGAAAATATGACCGAAAAAGCAACCGATACCGCACTGACGCAAATGTCTGCTTTGGGCGAAATCAATGCCAAGCAAATCCGCCAAAACAGGCTTGATATCGTGCGTTTGAGCGATGAGGTGATGGCAATGGTTTTTGATGAAATCCGCAGATATTGTTTTGATTATGCGTTGCCAGAGGATGGGGAAGAATGAAAAAGATTCTATTCGGATTTTTGCTTTGTTTGACGGCAGGTTTTTATGTTTTGCCCGCGCGTGCCGTTAATACGGGTACGGATGATGACGGTGTTTTTTATTTTCCGGATGCGATGGCCGATTGGTGTGCGCTTAATTTTAAGGACGGTTCATCCGAGGCTAAGCTTCAGGAATGTTTCAGCAAAATATGTTCGGACTATACATCAAAAGATTATGATGTTAAGGTGCCCGCCAAAAAAAGATTTAACGATATGAAGCTTGAAAGTATCGTCAATGCCTTTATAACCGCGCATGAGGCCAAAAAACAATATGCCAATGACAACAAAGAAGATAAGGCCGATAAGA
>JAGCOI010000026.1 GCA_017645485.1 Alphaproteobacteria bacterium
GGTTATTTGGACGAACAATTGTTGAAACGTTATATGGCCCCGATTGCCACCAACCTTGCAACCAATGCATTGGCGTTTGTGATGGCCAGCGGCAGTGAAACAACTTCATCAAACGGAAGTACAACACAAGATGCCCGTGCGGCTGCGGCACAAGATGCAAGACAAGGTTTTCAAAACGATATGCAACAGGTATTTCAAGATTTGATGCAACGTATGACAAATATTCAGACGGTAACATATGTGCCTGCCGGTACGCGTTTGATTATTTATCCGAAAGTTGATTTATGGCTCAGAACGTTTGAAAGAGAACAGTCGGATCAATACAGCAAAGAAGCAATGAGCAAACCGGAAGCCTTTATTGATGACAGAGATCCCGTGGGGTCGCTTCATAAAGGAAATGCAGGTGGCAAAAAGACCACAAGCGGCGGCGGCTCTTCAACGGTGGCTTATGACGGCGAAAGTGCCGATGTTCAGCCGGCGGCGCCCGTGTTGATTGATGATGCGGCATTAAAGAAGAAAAATAGACAGCAAAAAGGTGCAACACCGCCACCGCCGTCAATTTCTTCCGGTTCCGGTTCAAAATCTTCGGATTCGTCCTCAGGTGCGCTTTTCTAGAAAGGAGACGGGTATGAGTAGTTCTTTTACGGTTTTGGAATCTGTTTTAAGGCCTCTGTCTTATTGGTATAATCAAGACAATATTGAAGAGGTTGCCATTAATTGCGAGGGCAAAGTATGGCTCAGACTTCGCGGTAAGAGAGCATATCCGTGGGTAATGTACGAAGATGAAAAATTAACGAAAGAATATTTAACGGATTTATTATATATTGTGGCAAATACGTATGAATTGCCGTTTGATCCGGTTTCGGGTTCACCGCTTGTGTTTACGGAATTGCCGGGCGGACACCGTTTTTCCGCTATTGCCGGTAAGAATGTTTTATATGATGAAAACGATTTAACGGGCGGGGTTGCCTTAACAATTCGTGTGCACAGTGAACAAGTGGCTTTCGGTCTTGCCGATTATGGTTTGTCTCAAGGTAAGGCCTTGCATAAAATAAATCCGCTTAAAGATATTAAAGACCCTGAAGATCCTTATGAACGCTTGCTTTTATCAATTAAACGCGGCGACCATATTTTGGTCAGTGGTGCAACGGCAACCGGTAAAACAACGTTTTTAAATAACTTATTGAAAATTTTGGATATACATAAACGCATTATTACCATTGAAGATACGCGTGAATTGTTGGTGCCGCATCCGAATCGTGTTCATGTGGTGTTATCAAGAACGGAACAGACAAACCAAATGGATTATGCTAAAGTGATTGATCTTGTGGTGCGTTTTACGCCTGATGCGATTATCGGCGGTGAAATCTCAACCTCAAATGCCGGTGCTTTGTGGGAGTTGATGGGCTCAGGACACGATAACTGTTTGGCAACCATTCACGCAGAAAGTTCCGAGGCCGCTTATCAGGCCTTTACGGATCGTATTTTACATACATATCCCGCAATTGACAGAGCGAAAACAATTGAAGAAATGCGCCATAAATTAAGGGTTGTTCAAATAAACAGAGACGGTAACTTAAGAGCCATTACCGAAGTAACCTAAAAATTTAATAAAATTTAAGAGACACTTTGCTGATAGCTTGCACGACATCCGTGCCGTTGCAGTGCTGTGCGGCTTCGGTAATAGACATAGGTTTCCTTTGTCTGTTTTCAATAAAGTAGTTGTCCGGTGTGTCAGGATAATTCGGTTCTTGATTGCCGTATCCGACGGAAACGCCTAAAAAGCCGTATTCTTCATGATATCCCCAATCGGTGAGTGCCAAGCCGACGCAAGCTTCAACGGGTAAATTTGTATATGTCAAAATAAAAGCGGTGTTATCGGGACCGTTTCTGCCGGCTTTGCCCAAAGAGATGATGATATCACCCTTATATTCATTAACAAGAGCATTGTCAGTGCCAATCATACGTTCTGTGGCAATGTTGTATTTAATAGCCGTTTGTGCATTAAAACTTTCATAATTGTCGGTGTTGCCGTAAAATGAACGTATGTTGGTTGCCATAACGGCAATTTGGGAAATCGTTTCATTTAGACGATAGCGACGCATGGCTTTGGAATAACTGACAATACCGCCGGCACTTAAAACGCCGATAATGGTAAGGACGCCAATCATTTCAAGCATGCTTCTGCCTGATATTTGAGAATGGTTAATTATTGCACTCATCTTAATACTCCTTTAACATAGGCTATCAATATATGACGAAACTGACAAGATTATCTTTAGTCATAAAATTTTGAAGTGTTTATTGATTTTTAAAATAAAATAAACTATATAAATAAAAAGACGTTTAATTAATCTGCAAAGGAGAAAAAAATGGAAATTAAAACCTATTCGCCCGCTGTGGAACGTGCGGGTGTCGATGAGGGATTGCGTGCCTATATGCTTAAAGTATATAATTATATGGCGGGCGGTCTTGTGTTGACGGCACTTTCGGCTTATGCAACCGTTAATACGCCGTTGTTTAATTTGTTTTTTAATGCAAACGGCTTGACAGGTTTCGGTTGGCTTATCTTTTTAGCACCTCTTTTAATGGTTTTTGTGTTTAACAGTGTTGTCAGACGGGGCACTATCGGACAGGTTCAGGGTGTGTTCTGGGGATTTTCCGCTTTAATGGGTATGTCAATTGCGCCCGTTATGTTGATTTATACGGCTTCGTCAATGACACGTGTGTTTTTGATTACGGCCGGAACTTTCGGTGCCATGAGTTTGTACGGATACACCACAAAGCGTGATTTAACCGGTGTGGGTTCTTTTTTGATTATGGGTTTGTGGGGCGTGATTATTGCGAGCATCGTTAACATCTTTTTGAAAAGTCCGGCAATGTATTATGTGTTATCTTACATATCTGTTGCCATCTTTGTCGGTTTAACGGCTTATGATACACAGAAAATCAGATCTTTATATGCATCTGCCGATGGAGAAGATACTTTAATTCGTAAAGCGGTTGTCGGTGCTTTGGAATTATATCTTGATTTTATCAATCTGTTTTTAAGCCTGCTTCGTATTATGGGCAACAGAAGATAAAATCGGCTTAATTTATGCGAGGAAGAAAAGCTTCGGAATTTATCCGAAGCTTTTTTAATGATTTAAGGTTTAAGGAAGATACGCTCTATTTTTTGAGCAAGTCCCGTTTCATCGCTTGTTTCGATAAAGACGGCGGCAAGTGTTCCGGCACCTTTGGAAGGAATTAAGCGATCTGTCGGATATTTTCTTAAAAGTCTTGCAATCGGTGTGGCTTCTTCAAAGCCCAAAACAGATTGGTAATCGCCGCACATACCGACATCCGTTAAATAAGCGGTTCCGTTTTTTAAGATACATTCATCTGCAGTCGGTACATGTGTATGTGTGCCGATAACGGCAGAAACACGACCGTCAAAATAATGCGCAAACGAAATTTTTTCGGAGCTGGCTTCGGCATGAATATCAACCAAAATCGCATCTGCGCCATGTTGTAATGAATGTTTTGAGAGAACTTCTTCAAGCGCCTTGACGGGACAATCCAATGCTTCCATAAAAACACGCCCCATAACTTGTGCAACCATAAGTTTTTTGCCGTTTGCAAGTTCTAAAACGGTAAATCCGCGACCGATGGTACCGGCAGGATAATTTAAAGGACGAATAATCCGTTTATCGGAATCTAAAAAAGGCAGAATGTCGCGTTGGTCAAAAACGTGATTGCCGGTTGTGATTAAATCGACGCCGACTTCAAAAAAATCACGACAAATGCCCGGTGTTAAGCCGAAACCGTGTGCGGCATTTTCCGCATTAACAATAACGGCATCCGCCTGATATTGTTTTTTGATGTTTTGTATATGTTTTAATACGGCATCGCGCCCCGGTCTGCCGACCACATCACCGCAATATAAAATTTTCATTTTTTACTCACTGTTTAAAAAATATGTTGCTTTGGTAGCATAAAAGAATTTTGATGTCAAGCAAAAGGGCAACAGATGATGTCGGTATTGTTTGAAAATTCACTATTTTCGTATCTGACCACAACCAAAAGATATAAATTGATTTTTTTGATATTTGAGGCATAATCGATTGTTATGAAAAAGTGGTTTGTTTTTTGTTGTCTGCCTGTCAGAGTGTTCGGGTGCCGGCGGATTTTGTTTATCACGAAATTAAAACATCGACATTTACGATAGCATCCTGGCAAAAAGTAACAAATCCGGATGCCGGATATAGGGTTTATATTGAAGGAGACGGGGCTGCTTTTAAGGCAAACGGGTTACCTTCAAATAATCCGACGCCACATGGTGTTTTTATGCGCGATATTTGCTTTAAAGATGATGCGCCGAATGTTGTTTATCTCGCAAGGCCGTGTCAATATGTGAGGGATAATCGGTGCAAGGTTGATTATTGGACAACAAAAAGATTTGCCCCTGAAGTGGTGGAAGCGGAATATGCAGCCGTTGAGCAAATTACTAAAGGAGAACCCGTAACCTTAATCGGTTTTTCGGGCGGGGCTCAGATTGCGGGACTGATTGCCGTGTTGCATCCGAAGTTGAATGTTCAAAAAGTGATAACCATTGCAGGCAATTTAGACCACAAAGCATGGACGGATTATCATAAGTTGCCGGCGCTTGATGGTTCGCTTAATTTGAAAGATTACAAAAAAGCTTTTGCGCAAATCCCGCAAAAACATTTTGTCGGCCAAAAGGATAAAGTGATACCACCCGTATTAACCGAAAAATTTGTTGCCGGCGATAGAATTGTTGCGGTTAAAAGCGCATCACACGCCAAAGGGTGGGATGAAATATATCAAGAAGTTTATGAGCAGTAAACTTTATGGGCTCAAAAACAATAAGAGATCCCGAGGACAAGCCTCGGGATGACGGTTTTTATTTGTGCCTTAGGATGAAGGATTTGGTTATATTGATAAAAAAACGTGTATCCGAAAAGGATACACGTTTGTTCATAAGTCTATGGCAACACCCATACGTAATGTCAGATTTTGGAATTTACGCTCATCAAAAGAGGATGGCCACATATAAGCAACCTCTATATTAAGCAATAAAAAATTTTTAAGCGGAAGGTATATGCCCGCTTCAATCTTCGGATGCCAAACTTCATCTGTTAAAATGCGTGAACCATCAGTTTCGGTGTAGCCCAGCCATGGTATGATGCCAACCATTGCATAAATGTCATATACTTCATCAATCAGGATACCGGCCGAAGGAGAAAAATAAAAATGACTTAAATTTTCTCTGTATTCGGGGATTGGAATCTGTGTGCAACCTATTTCAAGTTTCACACGCAACCGGTCGGCATTTCCGAGTATAGATAAGCCCGTAATCGGTTGTTTGGTAAAAAAATTGTACCCTTCATGAATGGCAACTCTACCGTAAAGTTCACAACTTTGTGCAAAAGATGTTACACTGAGCACTAATGCACTAATCAATACAATTATACATTTCTTCATAAAATAATAGTTAACTGCACCAAAGTATAGCACTTTTTTAAAAAAAGAAAAGCATTATTTACAAAAAAATAATAGACTTTTTATAAAAAACATATCACAATCGGATTTAAACGAAGATATGAAAATGAGAGTATAGAATATGGCAACGTTAAAAACGAAAATTTTGGGAATTGATTTTGAAAATGAC
>JAGCOI010000027.1 GCA_017645485.1 Alphaproteobacteria bacterium
TAACCAAAAATTTTATCATACGAAAAAAGCCGCCATCAAGGCGGCTCTTTTTGAATATCAAACAGATTATTCTTCTACCGTTTGTTTTTTGCTTTTTGTAATTACGAAAAGCAAAATCGCGAGCAATGCAACAACCACACACCATCCCCAAGCGGAGAGTTTGGTATATTCATTATTGTATGCCACAACGATAGGTGCCACAATCACGGCAACCATGTTTACAACCTTAATCATCGGATTTAAGGCCGGACCTGCCGTATCTTTCAAGGGATCACCAACCGTATCACCGACAACACTGGCTTTATGGCGTTCCGAACCTTTACCTGTGTTGTTTGCAATATCGCTCGGCTCGTCTTCGATCAACTTCTTGGCATTATCCCAAGCACCGCCCGCGTTAGACATAAACACGGCAAGCAATTGCCCCGAAACGATAATACCGGCCAAGAAACCGCCCAAAGCTTCAACACCGAGTGAAAGACCGACAAAAATAGGTGAAACAATACCGAGTAAAGCTAAAATAATCAGCTCTTTTTGTGCTGCTGCCGTTGAAATGGCAACCGTTGTTTCATAATCCGGTTTTACTTTGTTTTCAAGAATGCCGAGACCGAATTGACGACGCACTTCTTTAACAATCAAACTTGCCGCACGTCTGACCGCATTGATGGCAAATGATGAGAACAACCACGGAATCGAAGCACCGATTAACATACCCACAAACACAACAGGGTTAGAAACAACAATACCGATATTCTTGAGCAATGTTAAACTTTGATTCAAACCTTCTTTTGCCCATGCACTGTTCAAAGCTTCTTGCACATTACTTACGTCAACCATGTAAGAACCGAACAAACTGACCGCCGCAATAACGGCAGAGCCGATGGCAACACCTTTTGTAATGGCTTTTGTTGTATTACCTACACCATCAAGGTCAGCCATAATTTGGCGTGCTTTTTTCGTTTGAGCACTGTTACTGTCATGCCAAGCCATCTCACCGATACCGTTTGCATTATCTGCAATCGGACCGAATGAATCCATAGCCACATTGTTACCTGTTAAGGTCAGCATACCGATACCGGTCATGGCAACACCATATAAAATGTATGTTACTTTTTCAGCTGCCGTTAAACCGTCAATGGTACCGAAAATTAAAACGGATGCAAAAATCGTAACGGCAATCACCAAAATTGACCAAACGGAACTTTCAAGTCCGAGAGCAAGACCACTCAAAATCGTGGTTGCAGAGCCCGTATCCGTTGACTTTTTAACTTCGTTAACAGGAGCACTGGTCGTACCTGTGAAATATTCGGTAATACGGTCAATGGCAATAGCTAAAACCACACCGATTGTCACTGCTAAAAACGGTCTCCACCAGCCGCCTTTCAAGCCTTGCAAATAGAAGAAAGCAACAATGGCAAACAAGATAATCGAAACGGTTGCCGAAATCGCATAACCTCTGAAAATAGCTTTCATGGCATTGCCTTTTAAACCGTTATCTCTTACGGCATACGTGCCGATAATTGAGCAAAGAACACCGATACCACGCACCAAAAGCGGATACACAATCCATTCATACATACCGGTGATGTGCCATAAAGAAAGTCCTAAAATCAAACCGGACACAATCGTTACTTCGTACGATTCGAAAATATCGGCAGCCATACCTGCGCAGTCACCGACATTATCGCCGACAAGGTCTGCCACAACGGCGGGATTTCTCGGATCATCTTCCGGAATACCTGCTTCAACTTTACCAACCAAGTCTGCGCCAACATCAGCTGCTTTGGTGTAAATACCGCCACCGACACGCATAAACAAGGCAATCAACGTACCGCCGAAACCGAACCCGAGCAAAGCATCAGGAGCGGCCACGCCGAAGATGATAAAAATTAAAGTTCCGCCCATCAAGCCGAGACCGTCTGTTAACATACCGGTACAAGTACCTGCACGATATGCAATTTTTAAGGATTCTCCAAAAGATCGTTTTGATGCGGCTGTCACACGCACATTTGCCGCAACGGCAATACGCATACCGATTTGACCGACCATTAAAGAAAAGAAAGAACCTAAAATAAAACTGCCCGCACGTCCGAACGCAATAATCAATTTGACTGTTTCATCACTGTAAGCCGAAAATCTGATTTTTGCTTCTGCTGAAACAGGAACAATATATACGGATAAAAACAAACAAACCGTCAACACGGCAATCATCGGTAAAATTGATTTAAGTTGCTTATGAAGATAGCTGTCTGCACCTTGTTTAATTGCATTCCATACCTCA
>JAGCOI010000028.1 GCA_017645485.1 Alphaproteobacteria bacterium
AATTTCATTCGGCGGATTAAGCGGCGGCAATGCTAAATTGCCATAAAACGTATCAATTCCCAAATAGGAAAGATATGATGACAATGCGGCCGTCACAGCCACCAAAATAAAACTTGTGATAAATTTTAAAATATTTTCCATTATTCAATACCTCCGATAACGCGCATATAATGCCTTTAAAAAAAATATTCAAGAGTCCGCAAAAAAAACTTGTATTTTGTCAAAATTTATGTATCATAACAGCATTGAGAGGTAATCAAATGGTCAAAGAAACTTACGGTACACAGGTTAAATTTTTAGGCGGCAATAACGAACAACGTATCGGTGCCAGCAGTATTTTGGTTGAGCACAGCGAAAAAGGCAAAAAAACGACTCGCGTTATGATTGATGCCGGTGCCCTTTTTGCACCGGACTGGTCTCAATACGATTCTGTTTTTGCGGATATGTCTCCTTATTTTGAAAATCCCTATCACCCGTGCGAATATCCCGTTGATGCGCTTTTGGTTACCCACTGTCACGAAGACCATATCGGTGCGCTTATTTTCTTTGCCATGGCAAAATACAAATTACCTAAAATATACACCGGTGAGTTTTCAAAAGATTTTATTTTAAGCCAAATGAAAAAACTCAATGTCCCTCAAGAATTCATTCCGCAAATTGAAGTCGTCCAGCAAGGGCAAATCATTAACATTTCGGATAATATGCAAATTGCACCGTTTTATGTATCACATTCCACAAACGGTGCCTTAGGTTTTCATATTTTAACAAAAACAGATGGACAAGACAATGCCGGTTTACTGTTTTCCGGTGATTATCATTTAGGTAAAGTACCTTTCGGCAAAAGCTTTAACCTTGAAGAATATAAAAATTTCATATCCGATCAATATATTTCGCATATTTTAACGGATTCAACATCTGCGACCATGGATTCTTCTCAAACGGTAACTTTTGATAAGGCTGTTCAAAACACCGTGCGTGAACTTAACAAACATCCGCAAAAACAGGTGTTTTCGGCAGTTATTGCACGCAGTGTTCAAAACTTAGCCATTGATTTAAAGGCTGCTTATCAAACAAATCGCCATGTTTTAATTGCCAGTCCCGGTTTGCGCGATGCCTATAATATTTTAAGAGCCAGATTGAACGATAACGATCCCGAACTCATTAAAATGTTTGATGTTAAAGAAGGCGAAGCATTCCAGATTGATTCGTTTGTGCATGTTGCAAATAACAGCTCAGACATACAAAAGTTTTTAGATAAATATGACCGCTCTCAAAGATATATGATTATCAGCGGGGCTTTTGCCGAAGAAAAACACGGCCGCAAATCTTGCTTGGTAACCATTTCCGAACAAAACAAAGTGACCTGTGATGCCAACGGTAAAATCAAGGGCAAAGGACTGAGCGGACATCCGATATTCACGGCCGACAATCAAACATTGTTTATGTTGCGTCAACGTCCGATAGAATCCATTAACGGAGCGGCTCATCGTATTTTAGTCGGCAGGTTAAATGCTTTAGGTTCCACCGTTGTCTTAAACGGCGATACGCCTGATGAAAAATACCAACGCAGCGGGCATGCCAATAAAGACGAAGCTCAAGCATTATATGATTTAACTATTCAAAATTGTGCAAACGCTTCGCAAATCCAAACCGGCGACAAAGATGTTGTTTTTGTATCCGTACACGGTGATGTTGAGCAATTAAAAGCCCAAAACAATTTGTTTGAAAATAAAAATTCCAAAGCAATTCTCTGCTTAAACACGGATACACTGCGCATTGCAGACGGCAAAACAAAGAAACTGCCCGGCACATCA
>JAGCOI010000029.1 GCA_017645485.1 Alphaproteobacteria bacterium
AGAAAAACGTTATAATGCATATCCTTATGAGCTTTCCGGCGGTGAAAGGCAACGTGTTATGATTGCAATGGCTATTGCCAATAAGCCTGATATTTTGATTGCGGACGAACCGACAACAGCCCTTGACGTAACTATTCAAAAACAAATTATGGATTTAATTTTAAGATTAAAAAATGAACTCGGTATGGCTGTTATTTTTATTTCGCATGATTTAAACCTTGTCTCACATATTGCAGATCGAATAATTGTAATGTATGAGGGCAAAATTGTTGAACAAGGACATACCAAAGATATTTTCAATAGCCCGAAGAACAATTACACAAAAAAATTAATATCGTCATCTAATTTAATGAAAAACAATATAAAAATAAAAAGCAATAAGCTAATCGAAATTAAAAATTTAAGTGTGGAATATATTTTACGAAAAACATTATTCGGTCGTCCTTTAGATGTTTTACATGCCTTAAATAATGTAAACTTAAATATTTATGAAGGTCAAACTTTGGGCATTGTCGGCGAAAGCGGTTCAGGGAAAACCACGCTCGGACTATGTGTTGTAAATTTAATGAAATATCAAGGACTTATTAAATTCAATCAAGGCTTAGAGAATACATCTTTCAGAAAAAATGTACAGATTATTTTTCAAGATCCGTACAACAGCTTAAATCCGCGTATGAATATCTTACAAATTGTGGGTGAGGGCTTAAAGGTTCATAAAAAAAGCATGAAAAACAATGAAATAGAAGAAAAAGTTACTAACATGCTTAATATGGTTGGGCTTTCAAAAAACGACTTATATAAATATCCGCATGAATTTTCCGGCGGACAAAGGCAACGTATTGCCATTGCGCGTGCTATGATTTTAAGTCCGAAAATTGTTGTGTTGGATGAACCGACATCAGCGCTTGATGTAACCATTCAAAAGCAAATCTTAACCTTATTACAAGATTTTCAAAAGAAAACAGGTGTTACATACATTTTCATTTCACACGATATGCGTGCCATTAAAGCCATGTCAGACCAAATTGCCGTGATGAAAAACGGAAAGCTTATTGAATCAGGTTATGCCGAACAAATTTTAACAGCGCCGAAAGAAGATTATACCAAAGCACTGATTAACGCTTCTGTTTTTTAAAATGATAAAACGTATATTCATTTTTCTTTAGCATGCCTTAATGCTATATTTGGTGGTTTAATGAAGTGTTTGACTGATGTTTTATTATACGACTATACATAATAAACATTATGCGACAAATTTGTAAGGCAAAAAAACACTCTCTTTTATAATCGTTAATTATCTATTTGCCGACTATTTACCTTTATTATTGATTTTAAAACAATATTACAGAGTTTAATTTCTGAGTGCCTGATCACCGATATTTTTAATTTTCGGCAATGCATAGTTTTCCACAATAAAATTGATGGCTTTTTGAACCATTTTATCCGTGTCTTTTAATGTTTGAAGCAATAAATGTTTGTCTTCACCTTTTTCAGCGCGCTTAATTAAAATTTGATACACTTCAGCGAGTTCAGAAAGCGAATCGGCCATCTGCCCTACATATGCCGGTATCTGAACATTATCTTTTCCACCGAAAAAGCCTTCTAAAAACCCGAATTCCAATTCATTGTAGCGTGATGTTGCCATCTCGGCAATGTCTTTTGTTTCAAATTCCGGCAATTTCAGCTTGTTAAAACCGATATCTTCAAACATTTTATCCCAAAGCCCCATAAAAAACTTAAAAAATAATTCGGCCTCATCTTTTGTTTGAAGTCTCGGTTCCTGCCCTTCTTCCCATAGTGATGAAATAACGTCTGTCGGCCGTAAATCGGCGTTTGGCGAGCATATTGTGCCGGCAAAACGCATTTTGACAACACCAATCGGAGCTAAACACTTATAATGCTCTAAAAACTTTTTAAACTTATCATCTCCAATATATTCATTTTGGCTTTGCATTTCAAATCTTCTTCGTATATGATATGTTGAACTTTTGGTTTTTAATATAAGGAAATAAAACAAAATGTCCAGTGTAAAAATGACAAGCTTGCTTTTCTTGTGTGTGATTATCGGTGCATGCAGTTTGTTTGAACCGTTTATTGACAGGCGACGTGACGCAGGCCAAACCGATATGACAAAACTTTATGTCGGTCGTTCCACACCGGATGCTCCTGCCGTTTGTTCCAACGGATTGTGGACATCTCAAGAAAAAATTCAGTCTTTAGCAGATACCGAATGCGTCAAACACGGCACGGGCACACACGCCGTTAAAACGGATGTCACTCATTTTACATGTAAACTTTTGCTTCCCACTCATACATACTTTAAATGTGAACAATAGGAATATGATTATGCAATCTTTAGAAAAACAACTTAACAACAAAATAAAAACAATTTTTGAAAACTTAAATTTTGACACGAATTTTGCATTTGTAAAACCATCGGACAGGCCGGATTTGAGTGATTTTCAATGTAACGGTGCTTTAGCTTTGGCCAAAAGCTTAAAACAAAATCCGCGTATTATCGGGCAACAAATTGCCGATAAATTGCTTTCGGATAATGATATTGAATCGGTTTCCGTTGATGGTCCGGGGTTTATTAACATTAAACTGAAAAACAGTTTTATTGCATCGGTTATGGATTTAATGTCAAAAGATGAACATTTAGGTTGCTCAATTGCCGAAAACAAAAAGAATATCGTTATGGATTACGGTGGGCCGAATGTGGCTAAAGCTCTCCATGTTGGGCATTTACGCTCGGCCGTTATCGGAGAGTCTATCAGACGTATTCTCACATTTTTGGGGCATCATGTTATTTCCGATGTGCATTTTGGCGATTGGGGAACACAGATGGGTATGATTTTAGCCCAAATCATTTATGAAGATGGTGATTTAAGCAAGATTCAAAGCTATGATATTAATACCATTTCAAGTATATATAAAAGAGCCAATACCAGAGCCAAAGAAGATGAAAAAGCCGCTGAAACCGCACGTTTAATTACGGCTGAATTACAA